>NZ_JBQHVO010000034.1:0-53256 GCF_052064465.1 Niallia sp. HCP3S3_B10
TGGGAGAAGAACTGTCCGTAAAGGTCCGATTGGTTCAACTAATCATCAGTGGGGGAAGGCATCCCACTGATGAAAGTTTCACTTTATCCCACTCTTAACGGACAGTAACTCTCCCCTTTAAGCAGTAGGAGAATGCGAAGAGGTTAATGGGAGAAGAACTGTCCGTAAAGGTCCGATTGGTTCAACTAATCATCAGTGGGGGAAGGCATCCCACTGATGAAAGTTTCACTTTATCCCACTCTTAACGGACAGTAACTCTCCCCTTTAAGCAGTAGGAGAATGCGAAGAGGTTAATGGGAGAAGAACTGTCCGTAAAGGTCCGATTGGTTCAACTAATCATCAGTGGGGGAAGGCATCCCACTGATGAAAGTTTCACT
The DNA here is from genome assembly GCF_052064465.1 of Niallia sp. HCP3S3_B10. Taxonomy (NCBI): domain Bacteria; kingdom Bacillati; phylum Bacillota; class Bacilli; order Caryophanales; family Bacillaceae; genus Niallia; species Niallia sp. HCP3S3_B10. The sequence goes on from NZ_JBQHVO010000034.1 coordinate 378, forward strand.
TTATCCCACTCTTAACGGACAGTAACTCTCCCCTTTAAGCAGTAGGAGAATGCGAAGAGGTTAATGGGAGAAGAACTGTCCGTAAAGGTCCGATTGGTTCAACTAATCATCAGTGGGGGAAGGCATCCCACTGATGAAAGTTTCACTTTATTGTACATGAATTATTTATTTTTTCCAAAAAGGAGGGGCGAGAGATGATTCTGGTTGAAAAATTACATATAGAAGAAATTCCAGTTTTGCATATTGTAAAAAAAGACCACTATGATCAAAAACGACCATATATTCAATTTACACACGGCTTTACCAGTGCAAAGGAGCATAATCTCCATTTTGCCTATCACTTAGCAGAGAAGGGATTTCGCGTTGTTCTCCCTGATTGTTTATATCACGGAGATCGAGAGCAGGGATTATCCTCTATGGAATTATCGATGAATTTCTGGCAAATTGTGATGAAAACGATTGATGAAATGGAAGAGATAAAAAATTATTTTAGCAAGAAAGAACTTATTGATGAAAAGTATATAGGTATTGTTGGAACAAGTATGGGCGGGATTGTTACATTAGGTGCATTAAAAAAGTATCCGTGGATTAATACTGCTGTGAGTTTGATGGGAATGCCATATTATGAGAAATTTGCTCACTATACCATTTCTGAAGTGAAAAAAAGAGGCTATGAGCTGCCGCTTAGTGAGAGGGAAATCGAGGAGCTAATTAGGCAATTAGAAGAACTGGATTTAAGCAAGGCACCAGAAGCTTTACAGCATCGTCCTCTGATGTTCTGGCATGGGAAGAAGGATGAAGTTGTACCATATTCCTATTCTCATCAGTTTTATGAACATATAAAGCCACTGTATGAGGAAGTACCCGATCGATTAGTATATCTTTCGGAAGAAAATACAGGTCATAAAGTAAGTAGAAGTGCTATGCTGAAAACAGTGGAATGGTTTGAAAAACATTTAGAAGCTGGATTGTAAAAAGAGTGATTCAAATCCTTTTTTCTAGACATCATTATTTGTTATAGTGTTATTATAAAGATAAAATTTCTCTTGAAGAAAATAGGAAATATGCTTGACCATAAATAAATATAAGGGGTGCCTTCACATGAATGAAGAACTAAAAGATAGTATAATGGGTGCACTGGAGCTTGTAATCGATCCAGAACTTGGTGTCGATATTGTAAACTTAGGTTTAGTTTACGATTTGGAGCTTAAAGAAGATGGTCTATTGGTGGTAACGATGACGTTAACAGCAATGGGATGCCCACTTGCAGGTGTTATTGTTGATCAAGTAAAAGCAGCCTTAACCGACATTCCAGAAGTAAGTGATACAGAAGTAAATATTGTCTGGTCTCCAGCTTGGACGAAAGATAGAATGTCAAGATATGCAAAAATCGCCTTAGGCGTGAGATAAGTAGCTCGTATTAAGAAGAAGGGAAACCTTCTTTTTTTCTTTATTTTTAATATACTGTATATTATGAAAAGTGGTATGATAGTTAAAAGTGAAATTTTTGTGAACGTTTAGTAAGAAGGAGTGAGATTGAATATGAAGGATCAGCTAGATAGACCACTAAGAGATTTGCGCATCAGTGTTATTGATCGCTGTAATTTACGGTGTCAATATTGCATGCCTAAAGAAATTTTTGGTCCAGATTATCCCTTTCTTCCTCCAAGTGAATTATTAACTTTTGATGAGATAGAAAGAATTGCAAAACAGTTTGTTCAGTTAGGTGTCGAAAAAATTAGATTAACTGGCGGAGAGCCATTGTTACGAAAGGATTTGCCTTTGCTAATTGAAAGGCTTGTTCAATTAGAGGGTGTTCATGATATTGCTTTAACTACGAACGGGATTTTTCTTCCAAAATATGCGAATGATTTAAAAAAGGCTGGTCTCAAGCGAGTAAATATTAGCTTGGATAGTATGAATGATGAATTATTTGGGGCTATGAATGGCAGAAATGTAGGCGTCACTCCTGTTAAAAAAGGAATAGAAGCAGCTAAAAAAGCTGGCTTAGGAATTAAAATAAACATGGTAGTAAAAAAAGGGTTGAATGATTCAGAAATAATTCCGATGGCCACCTATTGCAAAGAAAATGAATTAGAGCTTCGATTTATTGAATACATGGATGTTGGTAGCACAAATGGATGGAAGATGAAGGATGTTATTACAAAGAAAGAAATCTATAGGCAATTGCAAGAAAGTTTTGACTTAGAGCCGGTAGAGGCCGATTACTTTGGAGAAGTTGCCAAAAAGTATCAATATAAAGATTCCGATGTGCTTGTCGGTTTTATTACTTCCGTTTCTGAATCCTTTTGCACAAGCTGCACAAGAGCAAGGCTATCTGCTAATGGTTATTTATATACATGCCTGTTTAATGAAAAAGGGCATAGTATTCGGGACTTTATTAGAGAAGGCGCAGATGATTCAGCTTTGTCTGCTTTTATCAAGAATATTTGGCGACAACGAACAGACAGGTATTCAGATGAAAGAACAGAAGAAACGGCAAAGCTACGAAAAAAAATCGAAATGTCTTATATTGGTGGCTGATTTTTATTCCATTAATAAATACGTATCAAAGGTGATAATAGTGGTAGAAAGAAGAATTCCGATTTCTGTAAAGGAAGCTGTAATGAGAGTAATGAAATTTGCAAAAGAGGGGAAAAAAGAGGAAGTCTCCATTTATGAATGCAATGGAAGGTTTTTATGTGAAGATATTGTAGCGAATCATGATGTCCCTTCCTTTGATCGGTCTGCATATGATGGGTTTGCCATACGCTCTGTTGATTTAAAAGGGGCAAGCAAGGAAAAGCCAATTACATTATCAGTCATTGATGAAATAGGTGCTGGTCAAGTTTGTCAAAAAAGAATTGGAGAATATGAGGCTGTCAGAATTATGACAGGTGCAATGCTACCTAGTGATTGTGATGCAGTAGTAATGTTTGAGGTCGTTAAAGAGGGCAGAGAAAATGATCAGCCTTATATTATAATCGATCATGAAGTGGGGAAAGGAACGAATCTTTCTTTTCAAGGAGAAGATGTAAAAAAAGGGAAAGTTCTTGTAGAAAAAGGAACAAAAATTAACCCAGGCATTATGGCGCTTCTAGCTACTTTTGGTTACGAGAAAGTTCCAGTTGCTAAAAAGCCGATTATTGGAATATTTGCTACGGGAACGGAATTATTAGAAGTAGATGAACAGTTAGAAAAAGGTAAAATCAGAAATAGTAATGCCTATATGATAATGGCGCAAATAGAAAGAGCAGGAGCAATACCTGTCTATTTTGGAAAATTACAAGATGTATTTACAGTAAGCTATGAAGCGATGAAGGAAAAACTTGCATCGGTAGACATATTAATTACAACCGGTGGAGTTTCGGTTGGTGACTATGATTTGCTTCCAGCTATTTACAAAGAACTGGGAGCTGAAGTGCTTTTTAACAAAGTTGCGATGAGACCTGGAAGTGTGACAACGGTTGCTCATTTAGATGGCAAACTTTTATATGGCTTATCAGGGAATCCATCAGCTTGCTATGTTGGATTTGAAATTTTTACAAAACCAATCATTAGAAGATATCTCTTTTCTTCCAAACCGCATTTACAATCTGCACCTGCAATATTAGGAGAGGATTTTTTGACAGCCAATGCTTTTACTCGTTTTTTCCGTAGTACAGTTAGTTGGAAAGAGGATGGATTACATACCGTACCAAGTGGTGTAGATAAATCGAATATTGTAACAAGTCTTGCCTTTGCTAATGCATTAACGATCCTTCCTAGCAATTCTACAGGTTATCAAAAGGGGGAGCGTGTAAATGTTCTTTTATTGGAAGAGGAAGAAGGCTCTGAATGGCCCTGGAATTAACAGTGCGAGGGTAAGAACTAGCTGAAGGGAAATTTTTTATTTAAAGGAGGTGAATAGATGGAATTTAAGCAAATAAAACCGAAAAAAATATACGAAGAAGTAGCAGATGCTCTGTACGAAGCAATAAAAAAAGGACAATTGAAGTCTGGCGAAAAATTAGCCTCTGTTCAGCAATTAGCTGACAACTTTCAAGTTAGTCGTTCCGCAATGAGAGAAGCGCTGACAGCCTTAAAGGCAAAGGGGTTAATTGAACTGAAGCAAGGGGAAGGAACATTTGTAAAAACATATCATCCAGAGGAAGTAGTATTTTCTTTTCCCCAAGCGGTTCTTATGAACAAGAAAGATGTCATGAATTTACTGGAAGTAAGAAGAATGATTGAAAGTGGAGCGGCAAAATCTGCTGCGGAAAACCGCACGAATCAAGACTTAATAGAAATGAAAGCTGCATTAGATAAGATGAGTGCTGCGAATGGAGGAGAGGAATTAGGGGAAGCGGCCGATTTGGAATTTCATCTGTCTGTAGCTAAAGCGACAAATAATGCATTGCTCGTAAATCTATTAATGAATGTATCAGATCTCATGCAAGAAACGATGAAAGAAACAAGGCAAATTTGGTTATATTCAAAGCAGACAACGATGACTCAGCTTTATGAGGAACATTTGCTTATCTATCAAGCTATTTTGCATCAAGAATCAGAAAAGGCAGTTAGTGCCATGACTCAGCATTTAGAAAATGTAGAAGAGATATTAATCAAATATTTTGCTAAAAAGGAGAAGTGACATAAATAATAGGTGTTTGGTTTTAATCGTTTACTAGAACTATTTAAAGTTTTGAAATCGCTTTAAAAACTTATTAAGTCATCAGATGACCTGTTCATTAGTGTTCATATTCTTTTAGAAAATGATGGTGTATATCTAGAAAGAGGGGATTTGAAATGAAAGTAACATTATTTGCTACTTGTCTTGTTGATATGTTTCAAAGTGATGTTGGGAAAGCAACAGTTGAATTGTTAGAAAGATTAGGATGTGAAATAGACTTTCCAACAACACAAATATGCTGTGGGCAGCCATCCTATAATAGTGGCTATGTAAAGGAAACGAAGGAAGCGATGAAAACAATGATGAAGACCTTTCAGGATGCAGAATATATTGTCTGTCCGTCTGGTTCTTGTGCCTATATGTTTCATGAATATGAGCATATTTTCAAAGGGGATCCGGTCTGGGAGCCAATCGCAAAAGAGCTTGTCACAAAGACATTTGAATTAACACAGTTTATTGTAGATGTCTTAAAAATAGAAGATGTCGGGGCAACATTTCACGGGAAGGTTACCTATCATACATCCTGTCATATGACAAGATTGCTAGGGGTAAAGGAAGCTCCTATTAAACTATTAAAAAATGTTCGTGGAGTTGAATATACCGAATTGCCATTAAAGGAGAATTGCTGCGGATTTGGGGGGACTTTTTCGGTGAAAATGGGGCAAATTTCAGAACAGATGGTGGATGAAAAAGTCGCTTGTGTCGAATCAACAAATGCTGAATATTTAGTTAGTGCAGATGCAGGCTGTCTAATGAATATTGGAGGAAGAATGGATCGAAAGGGCAAAGCAATAAAAGCTTTACATATAGCAGAGGTATTAAATAGTCGAGAATAAAATGGGGGGATTTAATAGCTATGTCGATGAAAACAAGCTCACAAAAATTTAAAGAGAGAGTTTCAACAGAGTTGGAAAATGAATTTATGCGTGGTGCTGTATCAAAGGCGCAACAAACCATTCAGACAAGAAAAAACACAGTTACAGAGGCAATGGGGAATTGGGAGGAATGGCGGTCCCATGGTGAGGAAATCCGTCAGCATGTATTAGAAAATCTAGATTACTATCTATTTGAACTAAGTGAACAGGTAGCAAAGCGTGGAGGTCACGTCTTTTTTGCGAAAACCGGTGAAGAGGCAAGTAAGTATATTGAACAAGTAGCTGTAGAAAAAAAGGTGAAAAAAGTAGTAAAAGCAAAGTCGATGGTCACAGAAGAAATCTCCTTAAACCAAAAGTTGGAGAAGGCTGGATGCGAGGTTATTGAAACGGATTTAGGAGAATACATTTTGCAGGTGGATGATCATGATCCCCCTTCCCATATCGTTGTTCCAGCCTTGCATAAAAACAAAGAACAAATCCGTGATGTGTTTACAAAAAAACTAAACTACACCAATACGGAAAAGCCAGAAGAATTAGCATGGCATGCAAGACAGGTGCTTCGAAATGAGTACTTAACAGCAGATATGGGGATTACTGGCTGCAATTTTGCTGTAGCAGAAACAGGATCGATTACGCTCGTAACGAATGAAGGAAATGCAGACTTAGTCGCAGCTCTCCCAAAAACACAAGTCGTTGTAATGGGAATGGAACGGATAGTCCCTACTTTTTCCGAAATGGAAGTATTGGTTGGGATGTTAACGAGAAGTGCTGTTGGGCAAAAGCTAACGAGTTATGTAACAACACTAACTGGGCCAAGAGAAGAGGGAGATGTGGACGGACCAGAGGACTTTCATCTAGTTATTGTGGATAATGGCCGCTCGGATATACTTGGCGGAGAGTTCCAATCTGTTCTGCAATGTATACGTTGTGCAGCATGTGTAAATGTTTGTCCTGTATACAGACAGGTTGGTGGACATTCATACGGCTCCATATACTCTGGACCAATTGGGGCAGTTCTTTCTCCTTTGTTAGGTGGCTATGAAGAGTATAAGGAGTTGCCGTATGCTTCGACTCTTTGCGGAGCATGTACAGATGCGTGTCCTGTTAAAATTCCTCTACATGAGTTGTTGCATAAGCATAGACAAGTAATTGTCGAAAAGGAAGGAAAAGCACCAATTTCTGAAAAAATGATTTTTAAAGCTTTTGGTATTGGAGCATCTTCCCCAAAACTATATAATATTGGATCTAAAATGGCTCCTGCAGTGACAAAGCCATTAGCAAAAGGCGATAAAATTACAAAAGGTGTTGGCATGTTAAAAGAATGGACAGATATTCGCGATCTTCCTGCACCAAATAAAGAAAGATTCCGTGATTGGTTCAAGAATCGAGAGAAAGGAGAAGATAAAAAATGACAGGGACAATCGAGAACAGGGAAGCTTTTCTTGAAACAATTGCTTCTAAATTAGGCAGACAAAGAAAAACGAAGTTAGAAAAACCTCGTTGGGCCTATCAGCCACAAGAAGAGGTACTTAAAGAGGCATCGAAGGATGAACTGGTTGAGGTTTTAAAATCGCAATGTACGCTTATTCATACAGATTTAGTCATTACTTCCCAAAAGGAACTCACCAATACACTGCATCATTTCATTAAAGAGTATGGTGGCGGAAATATTGTTACTTGGAAGGATGTTCGATATCAACAGTATGGACTCGAGGAATTATTTAACGAAAAGCTACCCAAAGAAGAAATCGAGGTATTTGAGTGGGACCCAATATTAGGAAAAGAGAATATTGAAAAGGCAGAGAAAGCAAATATTGGAATTACGATAAGTGAAATGACTTTAGCAGAATCAGGTACAGTTGTTGTTTATAGTGGAAAAAATCGTGGAAGAACGGTCAGTTTTTTACCTATAAACAGTGTGGTTATTATTCCAAAAAGCACGATTGTCCCACGAATGACGCAGGCAGCAAAAATCTTAAGAGAAAAAGTACAAAACGGAGAAGTGCTTCCGTCTTGTATTAACTATATTACAGGACCAAGTAACTCAGCTGATATTGAAATGGATTTAGTTGTTGGGGTCCATGGGCCAGTAAAAGCTGTTTATATAGTAGTAGAAGATTTATAAATGAGCTTTTTGTGAAAATTTCTGACACCACTAGATAAATGCCTCATATGATGTTGATGTTGAATCAAGAAATTCTCTATCTTTATGGATTAAAGTGAAGTTTTTTCCATGAAGATAGAGGGCTTAGAATTTTCTCGAGTAGAATGGATACCGGCAGAAATGCATATAGTGTTCGAAGCAAAGGAGAAAGGATTGAAAATAAGCAGATATGATCCAAACAAAAGAAGAAATAATCAAAATAGCATATACGATCCACACATATTCCAACAATCTTCATCTAAAAATTTTCCACACAAACAATCTAATTAAATTCATTAACCTATTACCTATATTATTATCAGAAAAATAAGAAAACTATTACTTTTATGAAAAAGTGTTGATTTTATGTGCAGTAGTTTTTATAATAAGAGAATCTTAGATTAATAATTATAAATAAAAATGATTAAATATACAATTATTCAATCGGAAGGAGGAAGTCATGAAGGCAGCTATAATTGGTACAACTGGCTATGGTGGTGCGGAATTAATTAGAATTTTGCATAGCCATCCATTATTTACAATTAAGTCTGTACATACAACAAGAGATGAAGTTCCAGTATGGAATGAATATCCCCATTTATTTAATATTATGGAGAATAAATTAGAACAAATTAATCCAGAAAAAATAGCAAAAGAATGTGATATTGTTTTTTTTGCTACTCCTACAGGTGTATCTGGAAGATTGGTTCAAGAATTCGTAGATAAAGAAATACAAATGGTCGATTTATCTGGGGATCTTCGATTAAGGAATACAGATGATTATCAAAAATGGTATCAAAAAGAACCTGTTTCAGCTGAACTTGTCAATAGTTTTGTATATGGTCTTTCCGAATGGAATAAAGAAAATATAGCTTCTAGTAAGAGAATTTCGAACCCAGGATGCTATCCCACTGCAACTCTATTAGGATTAGCACCAGTAGTGAAAGAAAATATGATTTTACCAAATAGTATCATTGTTGATGCGAAATCTGGTATATCGGGAGCGGGAAGGAGTCCGTCTAGGGCTAATATGTTTGCTGAAATGAGTGAAAATTTTAAAATTTATAAAGTGAATCAACATCAGCATATTCCCGAAATAGAGCAACAATTAGCTGAATGGAATTCTGAGATGAAAGCTATTACTTTTTCAACTCATCTGCTGCCGACAAGCAGGGGGCTAATGGCAACTATATACGCAACATTAAATAAAATGGTCACAAATGATTATTTGCATGATTTATATATGGAAATGTATAAGAATAGTCCTTTTGTGCGAGTGAGACCACTTCATACCTATCCTTCCATTAAAGAAGTAACAGGTTCCAATTATTGTGATATTGGAATAAATGTGGATGAACGTACAGGAAGGTTAACGATTGTATCCGTTATTGATAATTTAATGAAAGGGGCTGCGGGTCAGGCCATTCAAAATGCAAATGTGATGAATGGCTATGAAGAAACAACTGGATTACAGTTTCTTCCGCTTTACCCATAAGGAGGAGCCTACGTGCAGGTTATTAACAATATTCATGAACATTCATCACATATTGAAGTAATAAAAGATGGAAATATCGTCACTCCGATTGGCTTTAAAGCTGCTGGTGTGCACGCAGGACTTCGATATAACAAAAAAGATATTGGCGCCATTATAAGTGAAGTTCCAGCAAATTGTGCTGCCGTATATACAACAAGTCATTTTCAAGCTGCACCTTTAAAAGTAACGCAAGAATCTATTGCAAAGGAAAAGCAAATACAGGCAGTGGTAGTTAATAGTGCATGTGCAAATGCATGTACAGGAGAGAAAGGCTTAAAGGATGCCTATCAAATGAGAAAAATGATGGCAGACTATCTTCATATTAAGGAAGAATATGTTGCTGTTTCATCTACAGGTGTAATTGGTGAATATTTACAAATGGATAAAATTGAAAAAGGCATTAAAAACTTCGATTTTAATGCCACGCTGAAAAATGCCGAAGCCTTTCAAGAGGCAATTCTTACTACTGATACAGTAATGAAGAAATGCTGTTTTGCCGCTACTATCAATGGGGTTACGGTAACAATGGGAGGAACAGCAAAAGGATCGGGGATGATACATCCTAATATGGCAACAATGCTTGGCTTTATTACGACAGATATAAATATTTCGTCTGAAGTACTACAAGGTGCTTTAAGTAAAGTTATTCCAACCACTTTTAATCAAATTACAGTGGATGGAGATACCTCAACAAATGATACAGTGTTAATTATGGCAAATGGAATGGCGAAAAATGAATCACTTACAGAAGATCATCCTGATTACCCAATCTTTTTGGAACTGCTTGCTACATCATGTGAGAGTCTTGCTAAGCAGATTGCAAAAGATGGTGAAGGAGCAACGAAGCTTGTGGAGGTAAAAGTTTCAGGAAGTAATAATGACGATGAAGCACGTGTTATTGCCAAACAAATTGTTGGATCCAACTTAGTAAAAACCGCAATTTATGGGTCAGATGCTAACTGGGGAAGAATTATCACTGCTATCGGTCAAACCAAAACTTCAGTAAATCCTGAAAGAGTAGATATAGCGATTGGGGATATCATTATGCTCAAGGAAAGTGAGCCACAATCCTTTTCAGAGCAAGCGGCAATCAATTACTTAAATCAGGATTTCATTCAGATATTTGTAGATCTGCATAATGGAGATGGCGAAGGAAAAGCATGGGGCTGCGATTTATCTTATGATTATGTCAAGATAAATGCTAGCTACAGAACCTGAGGTGAAATCGATGAAAACCATTGTTATAAAATGTGGGGGAAGTGTAATCGATCAACTAACTTCAGAATTTTTTACTAGTTTAAAAAGGCTAAAAGCTAATGGCTATCAGCTAGTATTTGTACATGGTGGCGGTCCAGACATTAACGAGATGCTTGATTATTTTCAAGTGAAAGCAACATTTCATAATGGGCTTCGTAAGACAACAGAAGAGGCACTGGAAATTGTAGAGATGGTTCTGTCTGGAAAAACAAATCGTAAGTTGGTTCAGTTGTTAAGGGAGAACGGCTTAGATGGTATTGGTCTTAATGGGACAGACGATAATTGTATAAATGCATCTATTATTGATGAAGAAAAGCTTGGCTTAGTAGGGGCTGTTTCAAAGGTGAATGCAAGGTTGATTTACACCTTATTAGAAGAAGCTTTAATCCCAGTTATAACACCTTTAGGAATTACAGAGGATGGTAGGAAATTAAATATAAATGCAGATTATGTGGCATCAGCAGTAGCTAAGTATTTACATGCGGAACAATGTCTCTTTGTTACAGATGTAGCGGGAATCTTAATAGATGGAAGGCTTCAATCAGTAATGGCACAGGAGGAAATTAATCATTTTATCGAAACTGGTCAGATTAGTGGTGGAATGATTCCAAAAGTTACTTCTGCCATAGCTGCATTAGAAAGTGGTTTAAATAGTGTAATGATTGTATCAGGCAAAAAACAATTTTTTGATGGGGAAGACTTACTTGGAACAAAAATCGTTGTGAAAGAAGGGATTATAGAATGAGTCATTTATTCCCAACCTATTCAAAATGGGAAATTGAGCCAGAATCAGCTAAAGGAAGCTATTTATATAGTAAGGATGGGGGCGTTTATTTAGATTTTACATCAGGGATAGGTGTTTGTAATTTAGGTCATTGCCATCCGGAAGTAAAACAGTCTGTAGAACAACAATTAAATAAGTTTTGGCATGTTTCTAATCTTTTTCCAATAGAATTGCAGGAGAAGGCAGCTGAACTGTTAACAAATGCGTCTGGATTAGATCTTGTTTTCTTTGCAAATAGTGGGGCAGAAGCAAATGAGGCAGCGATTAAGCTAGCAAGAAAGGCAACGGGAAAAACTAAAATTCTAACTTTTATGCAATCCTTCCATGGAAGAACATTTGCAACAATGTCCGCAACGGGTCAAGATAAAATCAAGCAGGGATTTGGTCCAATGCTAGATAAATTTGAATATGTTCCTTTTAATGATTTAGAAGCTTTACAGCAGCTATTAACAGAGGATGTAGCAGCAGTCATGCTTGAGGTGGTGCAAGGAGAAGGCGGAATTTTTGTTGCTTCAAAAGAGTTTTTACAAGGAGTAGAAGCACTTTGCAAAGAAAAAGGCGTTTTGCTAATCATTGATGAGATTCAAACAGGGATTGGTAGAACAGGAAAAGCCTTTGCATTTCAGCATTTTGGAATTAAACCAGATATTATCAGTTTAGCAAAAGGGATGGCAAATGGTATACCAACAGGTGCTATTGTTGCAGATGGAAAGTTAAAAGAATTTTTCGGACCAGGTAGTCATGGAACAACATTTGGAGGAAATCCTTTAGCAATGGCCGCAGCCGTAAAAACAATGGAAATCATCTTTCAGCAATCCTTTTTAGATGATGTACAAAAGAAAAGTGAATGGATTATTAGTGTTCTAAAAGAAAAGCTAGTTGGAAATCAACTAGTGAAGGATATTCGTGGATTAGGATTAATGATTGGAATTGAACTGGATATGCCAGTAGCTTCGATTTTGGGAGAATTAAGAAAAGAAGGATTAATGGTTTTAAATGCTGGAGAAAAGGTTATACGATTATTACCAAGTCTTAATACTCTACAAGAAGATTTCGAAAAAGCGTTAGAGATATTAGAAAAAAATTTAAATATTCATGCGAAAATCACAATCTAATATGTATTTTTTTGCATGATAATGTATAATTATAAGAAATAAAGAGTAACTATACATTCATTATCGAGGTGTAAACACAATGGAAGGTTATCTTCACTTAAGCAATGGTGTGAAATATAAAGGCGATTTTGCAATAGAGGCAAAAGTCAAAGAGGTAAAGGGAGAAATCGTATTTTTTACTGGAATGACTGGGTATCAGGAAGTATTAACAGACCCTTCGTATAAGGATCAAATAATCGTATTTACGTATCCGCTAATCGGAAATTATGGAATCAATAAGGAAGATTTTGAGAGCAAACAGCCACATGTAGCGGGTGTTATTGTTTATGAATCAAATAGCGAGGCTTATCATTATCAGGCTGAATATTCACTACAGGATTATTTGAACAAATGGGATATACCGATGCTTACACATGTGGATACTCGATCGATTGTCAAAAATATAAGACAATCGGGTTCCATGCCTGCAGTTATGACTGCAGAAAAAGAGATTACTAGTAATACCTTTTCTTTAAAGGAAGATGGAAAAGTAGCAAAAGTTTCAGATAAGAATTTTAAAACATATGGACAGGGAGAATATCATATTGTCCTCGTTGATTTCGGAAAAAAAGAAAGCATGTTAACGGCATTATTAGAACGTGAATGTAAAGTGACGGTAGTACCATATAATACAGAATTTACAAGTATTAAATCATTACAACCTGATGGAATTCTTCTTTCCAATGGACCAGGGGACCCGAAGGAATTAGAGGGGATTTTGCCAACCATTAAAGCGTTGATTACGCATTATCCAACACTTGGTATATGCTTAGGGCATCAGCTTGCAGCATTAGCACTTGGGGCAGAAACAACTAAACTATCATTTGGACATAGAGGAGCCAATCATCCTGTAATGGATCGAAAGAAAAAGAGGGTGATTATGTCCTCACAAAATCATAGCTATGTAGTGAAAGAAGAAAGTTTAACTGCTACTGGCTGTGAAGCAAGATTTTATAATCTTCACGATGGATCGGTAGAGGGACTGTCTCATAGCATGTATCCATTGCAAACTGTTCAGTTTCATCCAGAGGCGAATCCAGGACCTTCTGAAGGTTGTTATGTATTTGATGAATTTATAGAAGACGTTAAAGCAAATAATGGGAGAGTTTTTGCATATGCCTAAAGACACGACGATAAATACTATACTTGTAATAGGATCAGGACCAATTGTAATTGGTCAGGCAGCAGAATTTGATTATGCTGGTACACAAGCATGCATGGCTTTAAAGGAAGAAGGATATAAAGTCATACTTGTTAATAATAATCCAGCTACAATCATGACAGATGAAACATTTGCAGATTCGATATATTTCGAACCATTGACAGTAGATGTATTAGAAATGATTATTCAAAAAGAAAAGCCTGATGGAATCCTTGCAACTTTAGGGGGCCAAACAGGATTAAATCTTGCATTTCAACTTAGTGAACAAGGCATTTTAGAAAAGTATCAAGTGAAATTACTGGGAAGCTCTATCGAATCGATTAAAAAAGGAGAAGATAGAGAAGCGTTTAGAGAATTAATGTATCACTTAAATGAGCCAGTACCAGAAAGCAAAATTGTTCATAAAGTAGAAGAAGCTGTAGACTTTGCCAATGAAATAGGTTTCCCTATCATTGTACGCCCTGCCTATACGCTAGGCGGAACAGGTGGCGGCATTGCTGAAAATATGGAAGATTTCACTAATCTTGTAACTGGTGGCTTGAAAGAAAGCGCAATTGGTCAATGCTTAGTGGAAAGAAGTATTGCTGGCTTTAAGGAAGTAGAATATGAGGTAATGCGAGATAGCATGAATACATGTATTACCATTTGCAATATGGAAAACATCGATCCAGTTGGAATCCACACTGGTGACAGCATTGTTATTGCTCCATCTCAAACATTGACAGATGTAGAATATCAAATGCTTCGTTCTGCTTCTATTAAAATCATTTCTGCATTAGGAATAATTGGCGGATGCAATATCCAATTTGCATTAGACCCGAACAGCAAGAAATATTATTTAATTGAAGTAAATCCAAGAGTAAGCAGATCATCTGCCTTAGCTTCTAAAGCTACTGGCTATCCGATTGCAAGAATGGCTGCAAAATTGGCAGTTGGTTACACGCTAAATGAACTGATAAATCCGGTTACCGGCGATACATTTGCAAGTTTTGAACCAGCATTAGATTATGTAGTTGTTAAGATTCCTAAATGGCCATTTGATAAATTTCCTGCTGTATCAAGAAAACTAGGAACACAAATGAAGGCAACAGGAGAAGTAATGGGAATAGATCGGAATATGGAGCGGGCTTTATTAAAAGCAATTCGCTCCCTTGAAATAAAAGGGAACGATTTAACGTTACCTGGATTAAACGAGATGTCTGTTGAAGCGTTATATGCAAAAATGCTCGAACAAACAGATGAAAGATTTTTTGTCATTCTCGAACTTATTAGAAAGTCAGAGTCAGTTACTAAAATCCATGATATAACAAAAATCGACTTGTTTTTCCTGCATAATTTTAAAAGATTAATAGATATGGAAAAAGAAATAATCCATTCTTCGCTCCAAACAGTAACAAAAAAGGAGTTATGGAAGTGGAAAGAAAAAGGGTTTAGTGATGCCTTTTTAGCCAGTGCTTGGAATTGCTCTGAAAAAGAGATTCGAGCAAAACGTAAACAATTTGCTGTGCTCCCTATTTATAAAATGGTGGATACATGTGCGGCTGAGTTTGAAGCAAAGACAAATTATTATTATTCCAGCTACTATGGAGATAATGAACAAAATAAAAGTGATAAACGAAAAGTGCTTGTTATTGGTAGTGGACCAATAAGAATTGGGCAAGGAATAGAATTTGATTATTGCTCTGTTCATGGAGTATTTGCTTTAAAAGAAGAAGGAATTGAAACGATTATTATTAATAACAATCCTGAGACCGTCAGTACTGATTTTGCTACTGCAGACCGCCTGTATTTTGAACCATTAGTAGTAGAGGATATTATGAATGTTATCGAATCAGAGGGAATCAAGGATGTCATTGTACAATTAGGTGGTCAAACAGCACTTAATGTTGCAAAAGAGCTAGAAGCATACGGTGTTCGTATTCTGGGATCAAACAGCAGTACCATTGATGTGTTAGAAGATCGGGATTTATTTTATAAGCTTTTAGAAGAAGAAGATATACCGCATATTCAAGGAGATATAGCGGAAAGTGAAGCGCAGATTATACAATCAGTGCAGAAAATAGGTTTTCCAGTTCTAATCCGTCCATCTTACGTTATTGGCGGCAAAGGAATGGAACGTATTAATGATGAAGATGCATTACAATTATATTTGCAAACAGATGTACCATATCCAGTGCTTGTTGATCAATTTATGGAGGCATCTGAGGCAGAATTGGATTTGGCCACTGATGGAGTCGATATTTGTGTTCCAACTATTATGGAGCATATTGAGAAAACAGGAGTACATTCAGGCGATAGTCTATCATTATTACCTGCTAGAAATTTATCGTTAAACATAAAAGAAAAAATGATTACTTATGCTAAAAAAATTGTAAGACATACAGGTTATAAAGGGTTAATGAATATCCAATATATTATTAATAACGAAGAGGTTTATGTGCTTGAAGTTAATCCTCGTGCCAGTCGCACCGTTCCGATTGTAAGTAAAGTAACTGGGGTGCCACTAGTACAAATTGCGACAAAAATATTGCTTGGGAAATATGCTTTCACTGAAGAAGAAAAGACGTTTACCGATGATATTAAATTTACTTGTGTCAAGTACCCTGTTTATTCCAATTATGCTTTAAAGGGCTTAGATTCTAAAGTAGGACCAGAAATGCGTTCAACAGGCGAGGGGATTGCACTTGCTTCCACTGTTGAAAAGGCTTTGAAAAAAGTCTTTCATCCTACCTTAAAGAAAATGCCGAAACATGAAATGAAAGTAGTTGTAAAAACGACAGAAGACTTAGAGGCGATTTATAAAGTGGCTGAACAGGTACAGCTTTCTGTAAAAATGGCTGATAATAATACGGTTGAATCGTTATTAAAGGATAAGAGAACAGTTGCTTTTTACAATCCAACAAATTTAAAAGAAGATAAATTATCTCGTGAATTAGCTACAAGAAATCGGATAATTACTTTTACACAAAAGGAAAGCTTAGAGGCATTTATTACCTCTTTCAAAGAGAACGAATTAACTGTTCATTCCATTCAGGAATGGCATGAAGAGATAAAAAAAGGAGTGAGTACGGTATGATGATCGCATCCGATTTAAATTTAAAGGGAAAAGATTTATTAACATTAGCTGATTATTCAAAAGAAACGATTCTTGAATTACTCGATAAGGCAAAGACAATAAAGGAAGCGCACTTGAATGGAGAATTATTTGCTCCTCTTCAAGGGAAAACATTGGGAATGATTTTTGAGAAATCATCTACAAGAACAAGAGTATCCTTTGAAGCAGGCATGCATCAGCTAGGAGGTCATGCCCTTTATCTAAATAGTCGTGACCTCCAAATCGGAAGAGGAGAAACTATTTCTGATACCGCAAAAGTTCTATCACAATATGTGGATGGGATTATGATTCGTACATTTTCTCACTCAATTGTGGAAGAATTAGCAGAGCATGCAACAATCCCAGTGATTAATGGGTTAACGGATTTGTATCATCCTTGCCAGGCATTAGCAGACCTGCTTACGATATTAGAAGTGAAAGGGACTTTAAAAGGTTTAAAGCTTGCCTATATTGGTGATGGAAATAATGTTGCCCATTCCTTGCTAGTAGCATGCTCAAAGGTAGGGATTGATATTTCCGTTGCTACACCGAAAAATTATGAAGTAGATACAAAAGTGGCAGAATTAGCTTATTCTTTTGCTGAAGCAAGCGGCAGTGAGATTGTCCTTACAAATGATCCAGTGGAAGCTGTCCACCAAGCAGATGCCATATACTCGGATGTATGGACCAGCATGGGACAGGAAGCGGAAAACGAACAGCGTTTAAAGGATTTCCAAGGCTTTCAAATTAATGCAGACTTAGTGAAGCATGCAAAAGCGGATTATATCTTCTTACACTGTTTACCAGCCCATCGAGAAGAAGAAGTAACAACAGAAATTATTGACGGGAATCATTCATATGTCTTTCAACAGGCAGGAAATAGATTGCACGCTCAAAAAGCACTTTTAGTTGAAATATTAAAATAAATGGTAAAAAGAAAAGTAAATTATTTAAAAGCTGTTAACAAATGTAGTGTTCGTTAGCAGCTTTTTTATGTTGCTTACTTATCCATGTATAGCATGCTCCAATAATGAAAAAGTATTTGCGCTTACCAGTTATTATTTTCCGTAATGTTCATGCCAAAAAGGGTAATAATAATAACCAGTTAAGTAAAACGTATTTATGTTCATGTTTACTTAACTTCTGAATTGGTAAAGGATAGCTAAAGGAGGAGTTTATTTTGGGTCAAAATAGACAGTTTCGTCCAGGGCAAAAGGCACCAAACAATGGCTTATATATAGAGATCGGTGAAACAGGAAGCAACATAAATAATCCTCAAAAGTTAAAAATGAAAGCAGGAGATCGCTTTCCAGAAACATCTAACCATAATCGATTGTGGACATACCAAAGAAAACCTTAATATGGGATTTCTCTTGTTGAGATTAGGTTGATTTATATCACAAAACAGTAAAACAGTTTTAATAAAAGGGATTTCTCTTAAAGAGTCAGCTTCATGATAAATATCTCCATTGAGATATCATTATGTTGAACATTACTCTTTGTATAAGAGAGATCCCTTTACATATGGATAAAATATACTATAATAAAATCAAAGGTCAAAAAAGGTCAAAAGGAGTCTTGTAAAATGAATGTAGAACAGATGACAGAAAGAGTCCAGTTAGCAATAACAGAAGCACAATCCCTTGCAATAAAGGAAAGTCATCAAGAAATAGATGATATCCATTTGTTTTTGGCTATTCTTCATCAGCAAGATAATTTATTGACTTCTATACTACAAAAACTACAAATAGAACCGAATAGGATTTTGGATAAATTAACAAAAGAATTACAGAAAAAGCCACAAGTATCCTTAAGTGGTTCCGAACAGGGAGCAGTCTATATAACAGCTGGTTTGCAACAGCTTTTAACGAAAGCAGAAGAAGAGATGCTTGCATGGGAAGATGAGTATTTGTCCGTAGAGCATCTAATTCTCGCCACATATAAAATAGAAAAATCAACGGTAGGAACGATATTCAAAAAAGAGGGTATTCCATTTGAAGAAATGAAAAAAGCAATAAAAGAGATAAGGGGGACACAGAAAGTGACTAGCAAGAATCCAGAAGCAACATATGAAGTACTTAGTAAATATGGCAGAGATCTCGTGGATGAAGTAAAGCTGGGGAAGCTTGACCCAGTAATTGGGCGAGATAATGAAATCCGGAATGTCATTCGAATTTTATCAAGAAAAACTAAAAATAATCCCGTCTTAATTGGTGAACCAGGTGTGGGTAAAACAGCTATTGTGGAAGGGCTGGCACAACGAATTGTCCGAAAAGATGTACCTGAAGGATTAAAGGATAAAACGATATTTTCTTTAGATATGGGAGCATTAGTGGCAGGAGCAAAATTTAGAGGGGAATTTGAGGAGCGTCTAAAGGCTGTTTTACAGGAAGTGAAAAATAGCGATGGACGTATCGTTTTATTTATTGATGAATTGCATACGATAGTTGGGGCAGGCAAAACAGATGGAGCAATGGATGCAGGGAATATGCTTAAACCGATGCTGGCAAGAGGGGAACTTCATTGTATTGGTGCTACAACATTAGATGAACATCGCCAGTATATTGAAAAAGATCCTGCACTGGAGCGTCGTTTTCAGCAGGTTCTTGTATCGGAGCCAACAGTAGAAGATACAATTGCTATTTTAAGAGGGCTAAAAGAAAGATTTGAAATCCATCATGGTGTTAATATTCAAGATCGATCTATCATTGCAGCGGCTACTTTATCTGATCGGTATATAACAGAACGTTTCTTGCCAGACAAAGCAATTGATTTAATTGATGAAGCATGTGCGATGATTCGTACCGAGATAGACTCCATGCCGATTGAAATTGATGAGCTGACAAGAAAAATTATGCAGCTCGAAATTGAAGAAGCCGCATTACATGGGGAAGAAGATATCCAAAGTAAAGAGAGATTGGCTATTATTGCAAAAGAACTAGCGAATTTAAGAGAAAGTTCGAATGCATTAAAGGCTAAATGGCAACATGAAAAAGATGCTTTGCAATCCATTCAGGAGAAAAAAGAACAGCTCGAACGGAAAAAGAGAGAGTTAGAGGATGCAGAAAATAACTATGATTTAAATAAAGCGGCTGAGTTAAGACATGGAAGTATTCCAAAATTAGAGAAAGAAATTAAAGAAATGGAAGGTCAAGCGAAACAAGAGCAGGAAAATCGTCTTCTTCGAGAAGAAGTTACCGAAGAAGAAATCGCTAATATTGTTGCCAGATGGACTGGTATTCCTGTCTCCAAATTAGTAGAGAAAGAACGAGAAAAGCTTTTACGTTTAGAAGCAATTCTGCAAGAAAGAGTGGTTGGGCAATCAGAGGCAGTTGAGCTAGTTAGTGATGCTGTATTAAGAGCAAGAGCTGGAATAAAGGATCCGAATAGACCAATTGGTTCCTTCTTATTTTTAGGACCTACCGGGGTTGGGAAAACAGAACTAGCTAAAACATTAGCAGCAACCCTATTTGATAGTGAGGAACAAATGATTCGTATTGATATGTCTGAGTATATGGAGAAACATGCCGTATCTCGTTTAATTGGAGCTCCTCCTGGATATATAGGGTATGAAGAGGGCGGTCAGTTAACAGAAGCAATTAGAAGAAAGCCTTACTCTGTTGTTCTTTTAGACGAGGTGGAAAAAGCTCATCCAGAGGTATTCAATATTTTGCTTCAAGTTCTTGATGATGGAAGAATAACAGATTCAAGGGGTAGGACGGTCGATTTTAAAAATACCGTAATTATTATGACATCTAATATTGGTTCCCATTTATTATTAGAAACTGGAGATGCAAATGAGATTCCCAAAGAAATTAGAGATGGAGTAATGGCACAATTAAATGGTCATTTTAGACCAGAGTTTTTAAACAGAATAGATGAGGTTATCTTATTTAAGCCATTAACATTAGCGAATATTAAGGACATTGTTTCAAAGCTTGTTGATCAATTACAAGGACGGCTTACTGATCAGCATATAACCATTGAAATGACAGACAAAGCGAAAGAATTTGTGGCGAAAAATGGCTTTGACCCTAAATTTGGAGCAAGACCGCTTAGAAGATTTTTGCAAAAGACGATTGAAACATTATTAGCGAAAGACATCATTGGCGGAAAAATAAAAGAAAATGATCATGTACAGATTGATGAAGAAAACGAACATATTGTGTTAAAACGTAAGGAATAAAGATTTTACCTTCGTCTAAGCAGCCTAAAATATAGAAAGAAAACGATATTTTAGGCTGCTTTTTTACAGTATAAAAACCATAAGTTTTCTGCTTTGACGCTAGAACATTACCTTTATTGTTACCATACTAAAAAGGTGTTTAAATAAATATACGAACTAGGGAATTCCCCCCTAATTGAATATATTATTTAAACACCATTTACTACAGTGACATATTCTTAATGGGAACCTTCTTCATGAGTAGGTTCATTTGGAATAAGGGCTGATAGAATGAAAACTACTACGGAAAAGACAGCTGTTAGAATCATTCCCATTGAAAAGTCAAAAGGAACCCCATTCATTGAACCAACAACATAAACTAACATTTGAGCAAGTAAAAATGTCCAAAAAATTGTCATTATGTAACGCAACCGAAATCACCTCTTTATAGCTTGCTAATCATACTCATCTTACCACATAGTAGATAAATAATAAATGTGAATGATATAGCTTTCTTAAATTCTTCACTTTTTCATCATATAAATTGTCTTCCCATATATGCAATGATTATTTTTAAGGGAGGAGAGATGAGAAAAATCAATGTCATTTGGTCGTGTAACTCCGCATTTCTTCTTGGAATATAGGCAAACTCCCTTACATTTTAATAAAAGAGACATACATTATTAAAAGGAAAATGCTAAAAAGGAGTTTTTAAGATGGAGAACCGGAACTTCCAGTTAGATACCGAATGGAACATGATACATTATCCTCATCGACCTAATGGTTTCGGTATCTTAATTATTGGAGACGAAAGGAATTTTGTTACAGATACAAATAGTTTTTGGAACCAAAATGAGGGAAAGAGAACCTTAATTGAATCATTGCTGGATAATGGCTATACCATTTTTTATTCCAATTTATATGGGAAAAATTGGGGTAGTGAAAAAGCTTTGCAGATGGCTAAAAGACTATATGAACATATTATTCGTACAGAGATACTGAATCAAAGAATTCATATTATTGCAGAAGGTATGGGTGCCTTAACAGCTATTCGCTTGATGATGGAAATGAAGGATAATATTCGATCTGTTGTTCTGTTAAACCCTATTCTATCTTTAAAGGAGCATTTAGAAAGGGAAAAAGAGCATAAGTTTTTTATTAAGAAGTTAACCAATGAAATCAGTATTGCTTTTAATACAAATAGGCATGAATTAATGGAGTTATTAAAGGATAAAAAGCAGTACCAGCTAGAGGAGACTGATACACCGACAAAAATCATTCAAATCCTCCACAATGGTAGGTCCTATTATCAATCCCATGCATTAAAAAAAGCTTCTGAAATTTGGGAAGAAAAAAGTTTGCCGATTTTTGTCTCCTATGTTCTACCAGAAAAACGAAGTGCAATGCCGAAACAAATTGCTTCTTTTTTTAGAAAGTATGAAAAAAAACTTTAGAAGAAAAGATGTTGTTCAATGAGCATATGTTAAACGAACAACATCTTTTGCTTTTCTTTCATGAAACTAAGTAATCCTGTGTATGATTTTTGACGTACGGTACCTAAAGTACTTCGAAATATTTACCCTTTTACATGCATATGAATACATTAAGTAATTATTTATGGGAGGCTTTTTAATGAAGAAGGCAGTAGTATTCGGTGCATATCAATTCCTCGGTTTTCATATATGTGGAGCACTATTAGAAGAGGGAGAGGAGATAATAGGTGTATCTTTCCCGCATATAAATATAGCTGATATAGAAGATAAAAGAATGGAAATAGGCAGAAATGCAAATTTTAGTGAAATAAGCTGGGATCAACTTGGATCTATACTCCAAGATGCAAGCATTGACCATCTTTTTTTTGACCTATATACAATAGAAAGCCTACAATCCTTGTATAGAACAATGAAAAGGCACATTTTTGACTGTAGTGATAAAGAATTGCTTTTTAATAAAAAACTTGTTTTCTTAGTAAATATTATGGCAATAGAAAAAGAAAGAGAATTACTTTCTTCCATTAGAGATGACCTTGGAGGCTATATGATTCAGATGATACATATGCCCACATTATATGGGCCATGGCAGCCAAGCGATTTTTTGTTTCAGCAGCTAGTAGAAGGAAATGAAAAGGATGCTGTTCGCATAGGTTTACGAGAATATCCTACAGATGCGATTTATATCGAAGATGCTGTATCGGAAGTAGTAAAACAGACAAATAAAGGACAAAATAAGGATATTCTATTAAAAAGTAATGTAATAAACCATTGGCAAAGATGCTTAGAACATTTAAAATGGAATGTACCTAAAAGCGTTCATAAAGATATAGAAAATTTAAAAGGATTAGAAGAGATAATAGTAATAAATAAACGCAGTATTTCAGAGAACTTAGATAAACAGAAAAAGCACCATTTATTATATAGAATTTAATAGTGTTATAGGAGTAATAATAATGAAAAAAGCATTAATGAACATTCGAAATAAAATAATTAGAGGAAAGATTATCATTATCCTTCCTCTAATTATGTGTGTTCTTTTGCTTTTCCTTTTTTTTAATGGATCGATTGCTAAAAAAGGAAAGGTTGAAAAAGTAGGGCTTCTAGTCAGTGGTACAGTAAGTGATCAAGTTTGGGGTACAAAAGGATATAAGGGACTGTTAAATATTCATACTAAACTTGGTGTGGATGTTTTTTATAAAGAGTCAATTGATTCTTATACCATAACAGAAAGGGCAGTAAAGGAATTTAAAGCGAAAGGTGTCAATTTGATTTTTGGACATGGTGGTGATTTTGTCCAATATTTTAATATCCTTTCCTCTAAGTATCCTTCCATTCATTTTGTCAGTATAAATGGGAGAGAGCCTGCGACAAAAGATAATACAACCAATATTAAGTTTGAAAATTATCCAATGGGCTTCTTTGGTGGAATGGTAGCTGGACAGATGACAAAAACAAATACTATTGGTGTAATTGGTGCCTATGAATGGCAAGAAGAAGTTAATGGATTTAAAGATGGAGTCAAATATGTCAACAAAAATGCAAAAGTCATAAAAGAATTTGTGAATGATTGGGATAATCGAGAAAAGGCAATGAACATATTAAATGATCAAATCAGTAAGAATGTGGATATTGTTTATCCAGTAGGAGATGGCTTTAATGTAGAAATAGTAGAAAGCATTAAAGAAAAAGGTCTACACGTAGTTGGTTATATTTCTGATCAAGCGAATTTAGGAAAGTACACAGTGCTAACAAGCACGGTTCAAGATATTCCTAAACTTTATGAACAAATTGCCACTGAATTTGATGAAGGGGAACTTCACTCCGGTACTCAAATCTGTGGAATTAGAGAGGGTACCATATATTTAGGGAAATTCAGTCCAAGTATTGATCAAGATATTGTTGAATCCATACAGAAGGATTTAAATCGGTATAAGAAGACTGGAAAGCTGCCAAATGAGGAATAAAAGGAAAAGGCTTCCAATAATGTCATGATGGTATTTCTTTTTATTTTAGGAAAGCCTTGTCCTTTAGTGAGAAAAAGAATAAGTATATGATGACCTGACACGACGTAAATAATTTTTAATGTATTGCAAGAAGATAAAATAGAATCAAAAATGGGAATGGACTAACAAGTAATCAATTCATACTAAGTTAATCCATCCATTTTTTTACGAAAGGGGTTATTTTTTTGAATAGAGGCTTTAAATCATTCGCTGATGTCATAAACATATCGACATTCTTCATAAGGAGTTCAAGGTCTATTTGATTTATAAAGTTTGCAACAGCATCAAAATTTGCATTTTCCTCCTTTTCTTCTACCTGATTGGATTGCCTATTACTTCTACCAAGAATCCAATCATCTCCTTTAACTCCTCTTGAAATGGAAGGCTCCACATCCGTTTGTTGAGAATGTTCTGGTGACTCCTTTTTTCTTATGGAACGACTGTTTGTACCAAACATAAATAGAGAAAAGTGATCCATTTCTGTTTTTTCATCTGCTATAACATCCTTTTGATCTTTCTCATCAGATAGTTCCTCTTTATAATCGTCCACATTTCTTCCTCCTATAATACATTCTAAATTATGCTCTTAATATGTTATGAAAAACATCGGTAAATGCTTAGACCAATGTAATAGAAAACAAAATATGTTGCAAAAGAGAGGAGGAATTTGATAAAATTAGTACCAAGTCATAATAATTGATAATAATATATTAATGTAATACTGTAATTTTCTCCTTTCTATTTAGACCATATTGAACAAATTAGGGTAAACTAAAAAAAAACATCCTTATTTTGTTTATAGATCACTGAGGGATGAATATACATGACAATTTTTTAAATGAGGATAAGGAATAACTGCATTAAAACAAATAAGAGAGAGATACCGGGTAACCGGTGAATATAAAGGAGCTGAAAGCTTTGGGTACAGGAATAATTGGTATTGGCCGTGAACTTCCAGAAAAAATTTTAACAAACTTTGATTTAGAGAAAATGGTTGATACAAATGATGAATGGATAAGAACGCGAACTGGCATAGAAGAACGAAGAATAGCGGACGACAATACAGATACATCGGATATTGCATTAGCAGCAGCAAAGAAAGCAATTGCTGATGCTGGCATTCATCCAGAAGATATTGATATGATAATGGTCGCAACGGTTACACCTGATCAGTCATTTCCATCTGTTGCATGTATGATTCAAGAAAAACTAGGTGCAAAAAAGGCTGCAGCAATGGATTTAAGTGCGGCATGTGCAGGATTTATGTATGGTATGGTGACAGCAAAGCAATTTATTGATACAGGGGTTTATAAATATGTACTGGTTGTTGGCGTAGAGAAGCTTTCTAAAATTACAAATTGGGAAGATCGTAATACAGCTGTACTCTTTGGGGATGGAGCTGGAGCTGCTGTACTAGGTAAAGTTTCAGATGGAAGAGGGATTCTTTCATTCGAATTAGGAGCAGATGGTTCTGGTGGGAAACATCTTTATTTAGATGATGAAGACTATATTTACATGAATGGTAGAGAAGTCTTTAAATTTGCGGTTCGTCAAATGGGCGAAAGCAGTGAAAATGTGTTGGTAAAAGCAGGATTGTCCAAGGAAGATGTAGATTTCCTTATTCCACATCAAGCGAACATTCGCATCATGGAAGCGTCAAGACAAAGATTGGATTTACCAGAAGAGAAGTTATCCAAAACAGTTCATAAATATGGAAATACAAGTGCGGCATCTATTCCCATTTCCTTAGTGGAAGAATTAGAAGCAGGTAAAATTAAAGAGGATGATGTCCTTGTAATGGTCGGTTTCGGTGGAGGATTGACTTGGGGTGCAATTGCTATGCGTTGGGGAAGATAAAAGATTCCTTGATTTGTAAAAAGAAAACTAGCAGATTTATGTTGATAAATATAGCAAAAAGGAGAATAGGACATGAGTACGAATAGAAGAGTAGTTGTTACTGGTATTGGAGCTGTAACGCCACTTGGTAATGATGCAGTAACTACATGGGATAATATTATAGCTGGAGTTTCGGGAATTGGACCACTCACAAGAATTAATGCTGATGAATATCCCGCAAAGGTAGCAGCAGAAGTGAAGGATTTCAATCCGGAAGATTTTATGGAAAAAAAAGATGCTAGAAAAATGGATCGTTTTACACAATATGCGGTTGCAGCATCCTTAATGGCTGTAAAAGATGCTAATTTACAAATAACAGATGATAATGCTCCTCGTATTGGCGTGTGGATTGGTTCCGGGATTGGCGGAATGGAAACGTTCGAAAATCAATATGAAATGTTCCAAAAAAGAGGCTATAAACGAGTAAGCCCTTTCTTTGTACCGATGTTAATTCCAGATATGGCATCTGGACAAGTTTCGATAACATTAGGTGCAAGAGGAGTGAATTCTTGTACTGTTACTGCATGTGCAACGGGAACAAACTCTATTGGAGACGCATTTAAAGTTATTCAGCGTGGAGATGCTGATGCGATGATTACTGGTGGAGCAGAGGCGCCGATTACAAAGATGTCCGTAGCTGGTTTCTGCGCAAATACCGCTTTATCCTTTAATCCAGATCCTAAAACAGCAAGTAGACCATTCGATGCGAATCGTGATGGATTTGTAATTGGTGAAGGTGCAGGAATTGTGGTGCTAGAAGAATTGGAGCATGCTTTAGCAAGAGGTGCTAACATTTATGCAGAAATAGTAGGATATGGTTCCACAGGAGATGCTTATCATATTACTTCCCCTGCACCCGGAGGAGAAGGTGGAGCAAGAGCCATGAAAATGGCAATTAATGATGCCGGACTTGCACCAGAAGATGTTTCTTATATTAACGCACATGGAACAAGCACAGCATATAATGATAAATTTGAAACGATGGCTGTTAAAGAAGTCTTTGGAGAGTATGCTTATAAAGTCCCAATGAGCTCAACAAAATCCATGACTGGTCATTTGCTTGGAGCAGCAGGTGGAGTCGAAGCTATTTTTAGCGTCTTGGCAATTAGAGACAGCATTCTTCCACCAACAATTAATTTTGAAACAGCAGATCCAGATTGTGATTTAGATTATGTAATTAATGCCCATAGAAAGCAAGAAGTAAATGTAGCAATGAGTAATTCCCTAGGCTTCGGCGGCCATAACGCTACTATTGTATTTAAAAAATATCAATAAATACTTCGCTTATTTATGTAATTAATTCAAGGATTGTTGAAAAGCTCCTACTAATAAAATAGTCATGTATTAAAACTGCTAGGATTCATTAACAACTTGAATCTTAGCAGTTTTTTTATTGCAAAAATGAAACCAATCCAATCTTTATTTATAATTATTTTAAATTAATATTGACTATTATTATAAAGTGTATATAATTAAAACTATAATTCTATTATTTAAGGTATAAATTCGGAAATTTTTAATGTTTAAAAGAAAACGCTTTCTTCGAGGGTGAACTTACTATTTAAGAAGATATTACGTAGAAAGGAAGAATTCTATGCTTAGTATAGAAAAGGCTAAAAACCTGTTGAAAGAAAAAAATATTCGTCTTACACCACAGAGACTTGAATTAATTAATATTCTATCTAAAGACAATAAGCATTGGACAGTAGATGAAATTTATCATGTCCTAAATGAGAATATGCCTTCGGTAAGTATTACTACTGTTTATAATAACATCCATTTATTTATAGAATTAGAGCTATTGAAAGCGATACAATTTGGCGAAGGATTAAGTAAATATGAATGGAAAAAAGAAGAACATTATCATATTGTCTGTAGCGATTGCGGTGAAATAGTGGATATTTGGTATCCTACATTAAGGGAGGTAGAATCATTTGCGAAATCCATATCTAAATTCAATATCAGCTCCCATAGTCTCCAATTTTACGGAACCTGTGAACAATGTTCAAAAGGCTAAGCGAAAAAGCGAGTTCATTTGTTTAGAGTGTAAACAGCCAATCAAAAAATTAAAACACTCCATTATTTGTGGATGCGGAAGTAGAATCATGAAAGAAACACATAGATAATTTATATAGAGGATGGGACATAAGCATCTCAACTAACAATAAACACGAACTATAATGTGATTAATTCGCGTAAATGTTCGCTTTTATTTTTTTAGAAAAAGGTTTAAAAAACGAAGTGTAATGGAGCGGAGGACGTTCGACTCCTGCGGGAAGTGGAGGAAAGGCTGAGACCCCGCAGCGCAGCGAGGAGCTTCCTCCCCGCGGAAAGCGAGCGTCTGTAGCGCAATGGAACGACTTAGTTTTTATACTTGACTATATTTAAAAAACATAGATAACCATCATGAGAAAGTAGCTTTATTTAAGAGCTAAATTAGAGAGTGTTCGTCTTTAAAGATTAGTTATTTAATTTTGTCCACGCCCCTATTTTCAATAATAGAGATTAGTTGCATTGGAACGCCATCAATTCACCATTCATATACTGATTAAATGAACAGAATAAAATGAAATAGAGGGGAAATATTGGTGGGGATAATCAATACAAAGAAATGGCTCGAGGAACATTTTTATGAGCCGACTTCTATATGTGAAAACATGAAAGCTTCCTTTGATGGAGACGACTCTCATAATATTTATCGTTATTTAAATGGATTTGGAATGTATAAACCATCAAGGCGTTCCAAACAAACTTTTGAGAAGATGAAAGAATTAGAAACCTGGAATAAAGTAGAGAGGTTTTATAAAAAGTATAAGAAAAAATGGGATGGACCCGATGTACCTATTTATCTTTTTCCTTTTCAGATGACATGGAGAGGGGATGAAAACAAATCAGGTGTATCATTTCCTAATCAGCTATTTTTATTTGTTGGGGAAGTAACGGACGATAAAGAATTAGAGGCTCTTTTTATTCACGAATATCATCATGTATGTCGCATGCATTGTCTGAAAAAACCAATAGAGGATTATACCTTATTAGATTCTATCATCATGGAAGGATTAGCAGAGTTTGCTGTTAAAGAAAACTGTGGGAAGGCATATAATGCAGGCTGGTGCCACCTGTATGAGGAAGAAGAGGTTAAGCAATTTTGGGAGAAGGAGTTAAAGGAACATTTAGATGTAAAAAAAACAGAGACGAAACATGATCAACTCTTGTATGGACATGGACGCTATCCACGCATGATTGGGTACAATACAGGATTTTATCTTGTCAATTCCTATTTTCAAAAGAAAAAACAAACAGCAAAGATGCAGTTTACGATAAAAAGTGAAGCCTTTTTATAAATAAATGTCTATTGAAAAACTAAAAGCCAACCAATCAAAATTCCGTATGATTGGTTGGCTTTTTCTTAGGTTTAAGTACTTATGTCTTAGACTTATTTCCTTTCTATTAGAATAATTTAACTGGATAAATAATTAGCAAAAGGGGCTGAAAACGAAATAAAAAAGACATGAAAGGAAAGTTTGTACATATTATGATAATAGGTTCAATAAGAAAATATCTTCTGCTTATCTTTCTTCTTAGTAATTATAGAAAAAGAGAAATACGTAGCAAACTGAATACATGAAAGATAGATATTTTTCATATCAGATAGAGGATTATAAAATAATCCTTTGAAAATAGGAATAAATTTACTACGCTCTGCCAATACTTATGGACAAACAGTTGTTGAAGTGAGGGATAAAATATGCAGTATCTTCATGATGTTTGGGTAAATTGGTTTGAAGGAGAAGAAAACGGATATAATGTTTGTCACTTTCATGAATGGAGAAAAGATGATGGTGTTGAATTATTAGATCAAGTTCCGCTAGTAAAAGTAGACTCTTGTTTATTCAATTACATAGAAAACGATTTGGCGGAACTACCACGACAATTATTAGAAGAAATTTATCAAAAAGCATATCTACGAAAAAATCATGAACGAATTCAATTAGATTATTGTTTTGTAGTTTCTGATGGAATTGGACTTTTAGTAGTAGATACAATTGGATATTCTGTTCCGATTAGGAAAAGTCGAATGATACCTAGACAAGAACAATTGGCCTATGAATTGCTTGAAAATCAAGAAACGATTCATTATAACTTTCAAAACAATGAAGAAAAGAAAGAATTCCATATTTTATCACCTGAACCTCATGTGATGAATGGATTAACAAGAAAAGAAAGACAATTAAAGCAATTATTGTTTATGGCGTTAGATCAACTGTATTCTTCTGAAAATGTTGCAGAGGTTCGTTATTGGTACACAGAATGGAGTCCAGAACGTTATTTTGAGATTCAGCACTTAGATTTTGAGAATGCATGGAAGGAACTATATGAATGTACAAAGTATGGTTGGTCTAAAAAGCATGAGCATTTTTGTGAGAATATTATAAAAGGTCAGCCGTTTTTTGAAAAGCTATGGGAAATGGAGCATGGTCCGAAGGTAAACTAAGCGTTTTCAGTGGAGAAATTACTATATAAAATAGGGATTTATGAAAATCTCCAGTTTGCATAAGTATAAAGGCTCGGACATAAGTATTTCAACTAATAAAAAAAAACGAACAATCACGATATGCATAATTGTTCGTTTTTTTTATTTTGGGAAGAAGCTCGCAGTCTGAATACACGTCGCTTTCCATGGGCTAGTCTTAAGATTCCTCCCCGGCGCCTCGAGTGTCTTCCGCTTCATTCCTCTTCGATTTTAAAGATTTATTACTCGAAAATTTTGTTTTTCCAAGAAATAATCAATCAGTAGGAATAAAGGAACATCCTCTTTTCCATCGTTTCCATAAGAGATTTAAATTAACGACGCTTACGTCCTAATCCCATCGCATTTTCCATTTTCTTAATCATTTTACCAGCTACTTTATTAGCTTTTGCTGCTCCATCATCTAATATATCATCTAATTCAGTAGAGTTCATAAGCTCATTGTATTTCTCTTGGATTGGTTTTAATGCATCAACCACAACATTTGCTAAATCTGACTTGAAATCTCCGTATCCTTTTCCTTCATATTTGGCTTCCAGACTCTCCACGCTTTCTCCAGAGAGGATAGAATAAATGGAAAGCAAGTTAGAAACTCCCGGCTTATTTTCTCGATCGAATTTAACAACACCTTCTGAATCTGTAACGGCACTTTTGATTTTTTTAATAATCTGTGCTGGCTCGTCTAATAACGTAATAGTAGCTTTGTTGTTAGTATCCGATTTACTCATTTTTTTCGTAGGATCCTGAAGAGACATAATTCTTGCCCCTACTTTTGGAATTCTAACTTCAGGTATTGTCAAAATATCATTGTATTTTTTATTAAATCTCTCTGCGAGATCACGCGTTAATTCAAGATGTTGCTTTTGGTCTTCTCCAACTGGAACGATATCTGTACTATATAGAAGAATATCTGCCGCCATTAATGGTGGGTATGTTAATAATGCAGCAGAAACAGCATCTTTACCAGTCGATTTGTCCTTAAATTGTGTCATTCGCTCTAATTCTCCAATATAAGAGATACATTGCATTAACCATGCTCCTTGGGCATGGGCAGATACTTCTGATTGAATGAATAGAGTTGCTTTATTAGGATCAATACCTACTGCTAAGTAAAGTGCAGCTAAACTGCGGATATTTTTTCTTAATACCATTCGATCTTGAGGTACTGTAATCGCATGTTGATCGACGATACAGAAGAAACAATTATATTCATCTTGTAGCTCGACAAATTGACTTAAAGCACCAATATAATTTCCTAAAGTTATAGTGCCGCTTGGTTGAATCCCAGAAAAGATAGTTTTCATTATAATACTTCCTCCATTATGTATTCTAGACACGAATGTTTAGTTGACAGCATCCTCTAAACAAACTGTTCATATTATTTACTAGGTTTCTATTCGTTGGTATAGCGCTCGTTAGTGAAGTACACTTCGCATCAGAAAGCAACTTTTTCGTTAAAAAGAGCAAAAAAGAGAGAACCCAGAAACTACATTATATTCATTATTATAACCATTTTAGCATGATTAGTTGATATTCAAAGGCTGTTTTCTCAAAGTTTGTCGTTTTTCATAGAAAAAATGGTGGATTTCTATTAGTAATGTTGTTTCTAAAGGAGTGTTGAAGGTATACGGCATGTAAATTGGATTTAGTGTAGTAGATGGTAGATGCAGATTTAAAACAGCTTAGTCTATATGTGGAAGAAACAGAAAGAGTGAGCCAGATGAAAAGAAAGATAAATGATTC
Organism: Niallia sp. HCP3S3_B10; assembly: GCF_052064465.1. Lineage (NCBI taxonomy): Bacteria > Bacillati > Bacillota > Bacilli > Caryophanales > Bacillaceae > Niallia > Niallia sp. HCP3S3_B10. Next base: position 32,884 of record NZ_JBQHVO010000034.1, read on the forward strand.
GTCTAAAGGTAAATGAGGAAGATGAGAACGGTTAAATGAATTCTATGAATTAAAAAAATTTAGATAAATTTATATTAATATAATTATTCTGTAGATTTGTATATTTCTGATTTGTTTTTATTCTACAAAATTCTACATAGTTCTTGCGTAAAAAATATTCCAATTATATAATTGTGATTACGAATGGATTAGGTAGTTGTATTTTCAGACTTTTTAAAACACATAAGAATACATAAAAGGTTGAACTAGCGAAATAGTTATTTCGAAATAATAATATTGAACGCTATGTATGGGGGTTTGCATTTAATCGTTTTTAATACATCAATAGTCGTTTATTATAATTAACAGACTATTTAGGAAATGATTGCTTGTGTATTCTAAGGTTTAGAATGGGAAAGCTATTTTCGAAGTTCCATTTGAGGAAAATTATTTAGGGGGTAATTACATGAGAAAAAGAATGCTTGTACTAATGAGCTTAGTGCTTGTGCTAAGTGCATTTCTTGCTGCATGTGGTAATGACAATGGTGGAAGTGATAAATCATCACAGAACTTGCGCTTGAACATCGTTTCAGAGCCACCAACATTACATCCAGCACTAGCAACAGATTCAACGTCTGGTGGAGTGTTAATTCAAACGTTTGAAGGTTTAACTCGTATTGATAAAGATGGAGTGCCTCAGCCTGCAATGGCCGAAGATATTCAAGTTTCAGACGATCAATTAAACTATACATTCAAAATTCGTGAAGATGCAACATGGACAAACGGTGATCCAGTAACAGCAGCAGATTTTGAATATGCTTGGAAATGGGCTATTGATCCTCAAAACCAATCACAATATGCCTATCAATTATATGCCATAAAAGGTGCTGAAGCAGCTAATAATGGAGAAGGTAAACTTGATGATGTTGCTATTAAAGCAGTGGATGAAAAAACTTTAGAAGTAACTTTAGTAAATCCAACACCATACTTCTTACAATTACTAGCTTTCTATACTTATTTCCCAGTGAATAAAAATGTAGCAGAAGCAAATCCAGATTGGTATAAAGATGCTGGCGATGATTATGTTACAAACGGTCCTTTCAAAATGACAGAGTGGAATCATAGTGAGTCTATTCTTTTAGAAAAAAATGAAGATTATTGGGATGCTGACTCGGTTAAATTAGAGACAGTGGAAATGTCAATGGTAGAAGATCCAACAACGGAATTAAGCATGTTTGATAACGATGAGTTAGATTGGGCTGGTTTACCATTTGGTTCATTACCTACAGATGCTATTAAGGCATTAAAAGACAATGGGGACCTAAATATTAAAGCAATAGCAGGAACGTATTGGTATAAATTCAATACGGAAGAAAAACCATTTAATAACGAAAATATTCGTAAAGCATTAACATATGCAATTGATCGTCAAGCGATTGTTGAGCAAATTACACAAGGTGGACAAATCCCAGCCATGGCAGTTGTTCCTCCAACAATGTTTTCTGAAAACGAAAAAGGCTACTTTAAAGATAATGATATCGAAGCAGCGAAAGCGGCTCTTGAAAAAGGTTTGAAAGAGGAAGGCTATGATAGTGTAGAAGACTTACCAAAAATTACATTATCTTATAATACAAGTGAAGCACATGCTAAAATTGCGCAAGCAGTTCAAGATATGTGGAAACAAAACCTTGGTATTAATGTCGAATTAGACAACGAAGAATGGCAAGTTTACTTAGAAAAAATTGATTCTGGTGACTATCAGATTGGGCGTATGTCATGGTCTGGTGACTACAATGATGCATTTAACTTCCTAGAATTGTATCGTGATGCAGACGGCGGAAACAATGATACTGGTTGGGAAAATCCAGAATACAAAAAACTTCTTATTGCTTCACAAAAGGAAACAGATGAAGCGAAGCGTAAACAATTATTACAAGATGCAGAAGCTATTTTAATGAATGAACTTCCAATTGCACCTGTATATTTTTATACAAACACTTGGGTACAAAAAGAGAATCTGAAGGATGTAGTAATTTCAGGTTTAGGGGAAGCTCAGTTGAAATGGGCGCATTTTGAATAATAAAAGGAATTACTTTGTTCCGCAATCATGTTAGAAGGATTTCAAATTCTAATTGCATATAGAAATTGTTAAAAAATATTATTAAATTGTTTGTGTAATTAGGACAAGAAAACCATTCATGAACTACAAGATCAAAGAGATAAAAGAGGCTGTCTTATTTAACGAGTGATACACTAGGAAGCTCGTTCCCTAAGACATCCTCTTCCTTTCTAATTGGCGTTGTTTTAGAAAAAAATGGAGGTAAAACCATGATAAAGTACTTGACAAAACGTTTGCTGTTTATGGCGCTGTCCTTATGGTTAATCATTACAGCAACGTTTTTCTTCATGAGGATGGCACCGGGTAACCCATTTACATCGGAAAAGAAAATGCCACCTGCAATCGAAGCAAATTTAAATGCCCATTATGGTCTTGATCAACCTTGGTATGCTCAATATGGAGATTATTTGCTAAGAGTTGTTCAATGGGATTTTGGTCCATCTTTTAAATATAAGAGTCAGACTGTTAATCAATTAATCAATGAGGGCTTCCCCGTTTCCTTAGTATTGGGAGTCGAAGCCATTTTCATTGCTTTAGCAATTGGAGTAACATTGGGTGTAATTGCTGCATTAAGACATAATAAATGGCAAGATTATTTGGCAATGATCGTTGCTGTATTAGGAATCTCCGTACCTTCCTTTATAATGGCTGCTTTTTTACAATATATTTTTGCGATGAAGCTAGGTATTTTCCCTGTAGCAAGATGGGGAACATTTATGCAAAGTGTCCTGCCGGCAATAGCGTTAGCAGCTGGTCCAACAGCATTTATTGCCCGTTTAACTAGATCTTCCATGCTAGAAGTATTAAGCAATGATTATATTAAAACAGCAAAAGCTAAAGGAATTAGCGGCTTTAATATTACCGTAAAGCATGCAATCCGTAATGCGATTCTACCAGTTGTTTCCTACATGGGACCATTATCAGCTGGGATCGTTACAGGAAGTTTTGTTATTGAAAAAATCTTTGGTATCCCGGGACTAGGATCACAGTTTGTAAAAAGTATAAACAATCGTGATTATACAGCTATTATGGGAGTTACTGTTTTCTATAGTATTATCCTGTTAGTATCTGTTCTTCTTGTCGATATATTGTACGGATTAATAGATCCTCGAATTAAATTATCGGGCGGGAAGAAAGGAGAGTAAAGATGCAAGAAATTTCGAAAGATAAATTTGAAATAGTAGGAAATAGCAGCGTTGAATCAGAGAAGATTTCAAAAGCAAGTCTGTCTTTTTGGAAAGATGTATTTACTCGTTTTAAGAAAAATAAACTTGCAGTATTTGGACTTGTACTATTAATTCTTTTAATCGTCATGGCATTTGTTGGACCATTCCTTACGCCATACAATTACTATGAAAATGATCTAACAAAAACAAATCAACCACCAAGTGCAGAGCATTATTTTGGAACAGATGAATTGGGTCGAGATATGTTCGAACGTATTTGGTATGGGGCAAAGATATCCCTCTTCATTGGGATTGCTGCTGCATTAATCGACTTAGTGATTGGGGTAATCTGGGGCGGAATTGCAGGTTATAAAGGTGGTAAGGTTGATGAAGTGATGATGCGTATAGCAGACGTATTATATGGAATTCCTTACCTATTACTTGTAATCCTTCTAATGGTTGTGCTTGGACAAGGAATTTGGACGATGATTTTAGCGATGAGTATTACAGGTTGGATTAATATGGCTCGTATGGTCCGAGGACAAGTATTATCTTTAAAGAGTCAAGAATATATACTTGCCTCTAGAACATTAGGAGCAGGAGTATCAAGAATAATGGGCAAGCATTTAATTCCTAATGCAATGGGACCTATTCTTGTAACTTTAACACTAACTGTGCCAAACGCTATTTTTACAGAAGCGTTTTTAAGCTATCTTGGATTAGGGTTAACGCCTCCATTAGCTAGCTGGGGAACAATGGCTAATGATGGAATCGGAGCGATGCAATATTACCCATGGCGATTATTCTTCCCGGCAATGTTTATTTGTTTAACAATCTTTGCATTTAATGTTATAGGTGACGGAATCCGAGATGCTCTTGATCCAAGACTACGTAAGTAAGGAGTGAGATAAATGGAAAAATTATTAGAAGTAAAGGATTTACAAGTCTCATTCCATACGTATGGAGGAGAAGTGCAGGCAGTTCGTGGAGTATCCTTTGACTTATATAAAGGAGAAACATTGGCAATTGTTGGTGAATCCGGATCAGGTAAGAGTGTTACTTCTCAAACATTAATGAAATTAATTCCTATGCCTCCAGGTCATATTAAAGGCGGACAAATTTTATTTAACGGAGAAGATATTGTTCAAAAAACGGATAAAGAGATGGAAAGCATCCGTGGAAAAGAAATGAGTATGATTTTCCAAGATCCAATGACATCCTTGAATCCGACAATGAGAATTGGAACGCAAATTATGGAAGTGCTGATTAAACATCAGCAAATGAATAAAGAAAAGGCGAAAAAGAAAGCAATAGAACTTTTAAGCTTAGTTGGAATAGCAAAACCCGAAAAAAGAGTGGACCAATATCCACATGAATTTTCAGGCGGAATGAGACAGCGTGCGATGATTGCCATTGCTTTAGCTGCCAATCCACATTTGCTAATTGCCGATGAACCAACAACAGCATTAGATGTTACCATTCAAGCGCAAATTTTAGACTTAATGAACGATTTGCAAGACAAAATGGATACAAGCATTATTTTCATTACCCATGACTTAGGGGTTGTTGCAAATGTGGCAGATCGTGTAGCTGTTATGTATGCAGGCCAAATTGTAGAGATGGGTACTGTAGATGAAATTTTTTATGATCCAAGACATCCCTATACTTGGGGACTTCTTGCGTCTATGCCAAGCTTAGATAATGATAACGAAGATGAGCTTGCAGCAATACCAGGGACACCGCCAGATTTAACAAACCCGCCAGTTGGAGATGCGTTTGCAGCTAGAAATCCATATGCATTAGCTATTGATTTCGAACAGGAACCACCATTATATCAAGTTTCAGAAACACATTTTGTAAAGTCATGGCTCTTACATCCAAATGCACCAGCAGTAGAACCACCTGCTTCTGTTAAAGAGAGAATGAGAAAGCTACCCTCTAACTTTGAAACACCAGTATTAGTAAAGGGGGAGAAATAAGTGGCTGAGAAGTTATTAGAAATTAAAAATCTTAAGCAATATTTTAATGTGGGCACTCCTAACTTAGTAAAAGCAGTGGATGATATAACCTTTGATATTTTCAAAGGAGAAACGCTTGGACTAGTAGGAGAATCAGGCTGCGGGAAATCTACGACTGGGAGAACAATCATTCGTCTATACGATGCAACCGGTGGTCAAGTTCTATTTAATGGAGAAGACGTGCATGGAAGAAAATCAAGAGCAGATTTAAAGAAATTTAATCGTAAAATGCAAATGATCTTCCAAGATCCATATGCTTCATTAAATCCACGAATGACTGTTGCAGATATTATTGCAGAAGGCATTGATATTCACGGATTAGCGAAGAACAGAAGTGAAAGAATGGAAAAGGTATACGATTTGCTTCATACAGTTGGATTAAATAAGGAGCATGCTAATCGTTATCCCCATGAATTCTCAGGTGGGCAGCGACAAAGAATCGGAATTGCTCGTGCTTTAGCTGTAGATCCTGATTTTATCATAGCTGATGAACCGATTTCTGCATTAGATGTTTCCATTCAAGCCCAAGTTGTTAATTTGATGAAGAAACTTCAAAAGGAAAAGGGATTAACGTATTTATTTATTGCCCATGATTTATCGATGGTTAAGTATATAAGTGACCGTATTGGAGTAATGTATTTTGGAAAATTAGTGGAGATTGCTTCAGCAGATGAGCTATATAATAATCCGATTCATCCATATACACAGTCCTTACTATCAGCAATTCCTCTTCCAGATCCAGAAACAGAGCGCACAAGAAAAAGAACTGTTTATGATCCTGCGATTCATCAATATCAAGATGGGGAAGAACTTAAAATGCGAGAAGTAAAGCCAGGTCATTTTGTTTATTGCTCTGAAAGTGAATATAAGAAATATAAAACGCAAGTAGCTAAATAATGATTTTAAAAAAGGCGACAATCTCAGAGATAATGAGGTGTCGCCTTTTTATACTAGCACGGTGGCAAAAGAGAAAAAACAGTAATAGCCTAAGTTTGTTTGAGTTGTTACAATAAAAGGAATACATAATTTATACCAAGATAGTGGATAATGGATACTGTACATAGATGGGAGTTATCGCCGTGAATAAAAAACTAATATCCTTCGGGTTAACTATATCTTTATTATTCCCTAATGTCGCTTTGGCTAAAGGGGAGAAGGTCATTCCTAAACAACCAGTAAAACAAATGGAAGTTATGATAAAACAATTGCCAGCTACTTTACCAAGATTGAAAACCAATTCCTTTACTTTTTCATACCCAGATGCGGTAAGAGGTATATATGTAAATGCCCACTCAATTGGTGGGAGCAAGTGGAACCAATTAATCAATTTAGTAAAAAATACGGATTTAAATGCAATGGTAATTGATTATAAAGAAGACCATGGAAATTTGACCTTTATGCCGGAAGAAAGCTCTCCTTATCAGAAAATTGGGAGTGATTCTATAAAGAACATGAAAGCATTATTGGAGCAGCTTGAAAAAGAGAAAATTTATCCGATTGCACGCATTGTTGTTTTTAAAGATTCAGTGCTGGCAAAGGAAAAACCAGAATGGTCTTTTGTTCAAGGGGAAAAGGTTTGGACAAATGGAAGGGGAGAAGCTTTTGTGAACCCCTTTGAAAAAAAGGTCTGGGAATATAATGTCAATCTAGCATTGGAAGCGGCGAAAATGGGCTTCCAAGAGATACAGTTTGATTATGTTCGTTTTCCAGAAGGATTTGAAAATAAGGCAGATAAATTAACCTATACGAAGGGTGATTATGAGAAATTAAATGTAACAGAAGGGGAAAAAAGAGTAGAAGCTGTTACAGATTTTGTTGAATATGCGAAAGGAAAACTCGAACCATATGATGTAAAGGTTTCTGTTGATATATTTGGATACACAGCAACCTTAGATCAAGCACCAGGTATTGGGCAAAACTTTTCAAAAATAAGTAAACATGTTGATGTTATTTCATCGATGATTTATCCAAGCCATTGGTCTTCCTATTTTGGCATTGAAAAACCAGACCTCCATCCTTATGAACTTGTGAGCGAGTATATAAAAGTCGAAAAGCAAAAGTTAAATCAACTTGACAAACCGCCAATTTCAAGACCATGGCTCCAAGACTTCACAGCGACATGGCTTGGTAAAGATAATTATCAAGTATATGGACAAGAGGAGATTCAAAAGCAGATACAAGCCTTAAATGATCAAGGGGTTTCTGAGTTTTTATTATGGAATGCTGGAAATAATTATACAAAAAATGTTAACTATATACCGAATAACAAAGAAGAAAAAGGAGATTAATAAATGCATTGGTACGATAAACTTAATGAATATTTTCCTGTTGAAGAAATGAAATCGCAAGAACATATGGAAGCTTTGCTTAAGGATTTTCCAGAGTATTATCATAAGGATGAAGACAAATATCATGTGTTGATGTATGTGGAAGCGGAGGACTTTATTTTTATAGATTATTTATTTGTTTCTAATGAAGCCAGAGGGCAAGGTCTTGGACATCAATTAGTTGAGAAGCTAAAAAAGAAGGGGAAACCAATTATATTAGAAGTGGAACCTATAAATTATAAGGATAGTGATACAAAAAAGAGATTGAAATTTTATCAGCGTGAAGGATTTAAACATGCAAAAACGATTGGTTATAGACGGTTGTCATTAGCAACTAGAGAAGTAAATGCGATGGAAATTCTCTATTGGGCTCCAAATAATGAAGGAGAAGATGTCGTTTATCAGGCATTGGTAAAGACATATAATAAAATTCATACATATAAGGATGTCCATTTTTACGGGGAAGCTTATGAACCAGTTGAAAAAGTAGTGCAATTGAACGATGAGGAAGAACAAAAAAACATTTTTGACGAAATTTAATTAGCTTGCAAAGATAAAATCCCCTTGAGGAAGATAGGTTGAGGATGAACGATCTGTAAAGGTCGTATTTTCATTAAAACATTTTAATTGAGAATAGAAATAGGTTTAATGAAAAGAAATAAGGGGTATTAAAAAATAAGGTCATTTTTAAAACAAATATCCTAACAGATACCGTAAATTTTTGAAACTTTTTTTGTTTTCAAACGTCTATAATGATAAGCAACAAAATAAGAGAGGAATTCGTACAAGTATAACGAGTTTTTCTTACATAAAGGAGGAGAACACCAACAAACATTGCAAAGAATAGAAGCTTATAAACAGAAAAAAATCATACTTGTGGATAATTTTTTCAAAACATATACCATAAAGCAAATAATTAGTGTATAATAATTAATATAAATTACTTGATTGAATTAATTATAATTTAAGAATTTTCGAAAAAAGAATTCAAGTTATTTATAATTATAATGAATGTAGTTAATTACATGTCTAAATAAAGGGAGCGTGAATTTGTAAAATGGTAACATTATACACTTCACCAAGTTGTACATCCTGCAGAAAAGCAAAAGCATGGTTAGAGGAACATGAAATTGCTTATAAAGAAAGAAATATTTTCTCAGAGCCTCTTTCAATTGACGAGATAAAAGAAATTCTTCGCATGACAGAAGATGGAACCGATGAGATTATTTCAACAAGAAGCAAAACTTTTCAAAAACTAAATGTGAATTTAGAAACAATGCCGCTACAAGATTTATTTGGCATTATTCAAAATAATCCAGGGCTATTAAGACGCCCAATTATAATTGATGAAAAAAGGCTGCAGGTTGGGTATAACGAAGATGAAATTCGTCGATTCTTACCAAGAAAAGTTCGTACTTTCCAATTAAGAGAAGCTCAACGATTAGTTAACTAATTATAAGCAAGTATAAAAAGATCTGACTTTATAGGATGTGATTTTATCATCCTTTGGTCAGATTTTTATTTTTTATTTGGGAAATAGGCTCAATCCTATTAATAGGAAGAGAAGCGACGAACGAATGCTTTGTAAAAGTTTAAATGATTAGCTTAAACTGAAAATCAATATGTTTGGATAAAACGGATAGTTATTTGCTTTTTCTTTTTAGTTTGAAATAATTTCTATGAGGTAATACTACTAAATATAACGAAACAGGAATAAGGTATTAAAAAGAAATAAAACCTGAGGCTGAATGAAGCTGTGCTTATTTTAGAAAATTGAGAATTGTGAATGTTTTTTGAATGGGTATTTAATGGTTTTTTTCGATCCCAAGATATTTTAATTCCATTTATACAGCTTTTGTCATAAAATATAAGGTACAAGGTACAATACAAGGAAAATATAAATTTTTATTTCAGAACGATTTATTGTAAGGAATAAAACAAATCTGTATGGGGGTCTCTTGTCCCTTCCATCATAGTCTGAAGGGAGTGTTAGCGTATGGAAATTGAAAGAATTAATGATCATACAGTAAAGTTTTATATTTCGTATATTGATATAGAAGAACGTGGTTTTAAGCGTGAGGAGATTTGGTATAATCGGGAACGTAGTGAAGAACTATTTTGGGAAATGATGGATGAAGTGCATCAAGAAGAAGACTTCATGTTTGATGGACCATTATGGATTCAGGTTCAGGCATTAGAAAAAGGGTTGGAAATTCTCGTTACAAAAGCACAGCTTTCAAAAGATGGACAGAAGTTTGAAATTTCTATCCCTGAGGATAAGTTGAAGGATTTACCAGTAGATGAAAGATTTGAAGACTTGATGGATCAACACTTTACCATTAAAGATGGGGAAGAAGAATACGATGACAGTCTTGAATTTATACTAACATTTAAAGATTTTGAGGACATCATCTCCTTATCCAAACTACAGGGACTAGAAGGAATTGATACCAAACTTTATACCTATAATGATAAATACTACTTATTTGTACAGTTCCTTGACGAAGAAATACCAGAAGAGGAAGTAGAAAATGCATTAAGCATTTTATTAGAATATGCTCAAGAAGATTCCAAAATGACAATTCATGTTCTCCAAGAATACGGAAAAATAATTATTGAGAACGAAGTATTTATGGAGTTAAGAAAATACTTTCATTAAAAAATAGGATACAACAATAATATTTGGAAGTGAAGAAGAAGCTCTACAATGTTCGGTTAGTGCCTGCATTGTAGAGCTTCTTTGTGTATATAGGCCAAAGAATCACAGTGAAGCATGTATAATTGTCTTTCATTTTTAATAGATATAGACACCTTTATTAAATAGAAAATTAGCCTTATTTTTTCGAGGGCACTGAAAAAGTCTAGTTCTCCAAATAAAATGAGGTTTTATTTATTTGAAAGCGAATAATAAGTTGGTTTGGAGAGGCGTCCGCTCGACTCCTACGGGAGATGCGAGAAAGTCCGAGACCCTGCAGGAGCGTGAGCTGTGAAGCGGCTCGGCGCTCGCCCCGGTGAGTCGTGCGGTAAGCCTCGGAAAACAAAAACCTACACTAAGTTAGAAAGGTTTGGTAACTACCGATTCACCAGGTAATTCACTTTTTCAGTGGCCTCATTTTTTCAAGGAGTTGTGGGTTCATTAGTGTTCTTTTCAAAAGAGCAATTTAGCAGCTTTTAAAGCGAGTATTAAATTGACATTGTGGGTAAATATAAGGGAATAATAATGAATAGAGCTAAGCTTAATGTAAGTAAATGGGAGAATGGCGGTGTTTGCTATGAATCATACTGCTAGGTTAGGATTATTTTTTGTTGTTGCAGCTCTTTTTGTTTATGTGTTTAATTTATTTTTTTCTATTCGGGGAGGAATTTACGGGCAGTTAAGTTTAGTAATAAGTTTATCAGTGATTTTTATTGGATTTGTTATATTTTTTGAAAATAGACACCCAACACAAACACTAACATGGTTAATTGTTTTAGGAAGTTTTCCGATTATTGGTTTTGTCTTTTATTTATTCTTTGGCAGGAACTATCAGAAGGAAAGAGTTTATCGAAAAAAATACTTTTTGGATAAAGAAGCATTTCTTAAGATTGAGCAAGATATTGGTTCTAAATCAGAAGAGAAAAGAAAGATTCTAGACGGACATCAACGCAATTTATTTCACCTAGCTGAGAAGCTTGGAAATAGTCCAATCTCCTTTGGTACCTCAACACAGGTGTTAACAGATGGTGAGGAAACATTTTCTACTATTTTAGATGAACTGAAGCGAGCGAAACACCATATTCACATGGAATATTATATAGTAAGAGATGATGCAATCGGTTCTCAGATTAAGGACATATTAGTTGAAAAAGCAATGGCTGGGGTACAAGTTAGATTTTTATATGATGCAGTTGGATCTTGGAAGCTTTCTAAAAGGTTTTGCCTAGAAATGAAAGAGGCTGGCATTGAAGTAATTGCATTTGGGCCTGTTAAAATGCCTTTTTTTAATAGCAAATTTAATTTTAGAAATCATCGTAAAATTATTATTGTGGATGGAAATGTGGGCTTTGTTGGTGGGCTGAATATTGGGGATGAGTATTTAGGGAGAAATCCTTCAATTGGATATTGGAGAGACACTCATTTACTTGTGAAAGGTAATGCAGTAAGATCTTTGCAATTAATTTTTCTCCAAGATTGGTTCTACATGACTAGTCATAGTTTTTTAACAGAGGAATACTTAACACCTGTTTCTGAGGAAAATTCACATGGTGGAGTACAATTAATAGCCGGTGGTCCTGACAATGAATGGAGTGTTATTAAAAGTATATTTTTCAGTATGATTACGACTGCGAAAGTATCGATTTGGATTGCCACTCCATATTTTATTCCAGATGAGGACATTTTTTCTGCAATTAAAATAGCATCTCTAAGTGGAGTGGATGTTCGCATACTTGTACCTAGTAAACCAGATAAACGAATCGTTTTCCATGCTTCTCGTTCCTATTTTCCAGAATTATTAGAGTCAGGTGTAAGGATTTTTGAATACAATCGAGGATTTATGCATAGCAAAATTATTATTGTGGATGGAGAAATAGCCTCCATTGGGACTTGTAATATGGATATGAGGAGCTTTCATTTAAATTTTGAAGTAAGTGCTTTTTTATATAAAACAAGGAGTATAGAAAAACTAGTAAAAGATTATAAGGAAGACATCAAACACTCACTTGAATTAGAAGTGGCGAGCTTTAATAAAAGGCATTATGGGTATAGGATGCTTGAATCCACTTCTAGATTATTGTCACCATTGTTATAAAGCAAGCCTTGCAACAGGGAAAACTATCTTTCTTGGACAAAGATAGTTTTTTTTGCATTTTTTACATGAAAATTAATATTCTTGAAGGATTCGGAAGGACAAAAAAGAATAAGTATTAGGAAAGAAATCAAAGGGAGGGATTTGTATTTGTTTACTGCCATGACCGAAAAAGGAAGCATTATTAATTTATTTACTATGAGAGACAAGGAAGAACTAAAAGCATGGAAAAATATTCCGACATATTGTCCAGAATGTAAAGGACGTGTCATTTTGAAAATGGGGACAAAAAAGATTACTCATTTTGCCCATCAAAGGAAAGACTGCTGTTCAGGTAACGGAGAGGCTGAGTCTTCCTACCATTTGCAAGGGAAGCTTCAATTATATCAAAAATTACTTCAAGTAAATCTTCAGCCAGAATTAGAACCATATTATCCAGAAATAAAGCAACGGGGAGATATCAGCTTTATCTTACATCATAAAAAGTATGTAATTGAATTTCAGTGTGCCGTCATTTCTCCTCAATTTGTAAAAAAGCGTACAGATGGCTATCGAAAAATTAATATTCAGCCCATATGGATTATTGGCTTTAATCAAATAAAAAAATGGAATCCAATCAAATTGAAACTTACTGCTTTTATTTTTCAATTTCTCACTTTCTATCAGAGCCAGTATCTTCTACCAATATATTGCCCATTTAATAAGGTCTTTTATTTGCTTCACAATCCCATTCCAATCTCCGTCTCTCAAACTTTTATCTCTACTTCTTCCTATCCCTTAGTGAAATTAGAGAAAAGTCTCCCGAAAATTCCAAGCATGAATATCCATTATTCCTATTGGCGTGAGCTACTAAACCGCCAAAAAACAAAAGATTTACATTATCCTACTAAGACGAATGATCATTTTTTAAAAGAACTCTATGCCGGTGAATTACATCCTCATTTTTTGCCACCATTTATCGGAATCCCTGTAAAAGAAGGTTTCCTCTTTGAAACACCACCACTATTCTGGCAAGCATATATTTTTCTCGATAGCTTTTGTCTTAATGAAGAAAAGAAAATTTATCCACTTCAAAAAGTTTATGATTTTTTTCAAAAAAGAATAAAGGCAGGACAAATTAAAATAAGAGAGTTTCCTTTTCTAGAAAACATAGAATGGAAAACCGTCGTTAAGCATTATTTACAAATGCTTGTGAGTATCCAAGTTTTGGAAGAAATAAAACCCAATTTCTTTCGACTTCTTCATCAGAAAAAAATAAGTAATTATGAGAGACAAACACAAGAAGAAGTACTGTTTTATCAGCGATTAAAAAATATGATGGATAAGCAATAAATGATAATGAAAAAGGAGAAATTACATATGATAATAGTATTGGTCAAATGCTTATAATCGGAATTAAACCGGAATTTTGTTACAATAAAGAAGGAATTAGTTTATAAAAAGAGAACTATGTATTATGGTTTATTTTCGAATTACGAAGGATAAGAGTGGAGGATTTAGTATGTCAACAGAAACAAGTGTTAAGAAATTACCATTACGCAATGAAATTCCAGTTGAGGACACTTGGAAATTAGAGGATATTTTTGTGACTGATGAAGAATGGGATAAAGAATTTGAAGAAGTAAAGAATTTATCACAAAAGGCAACAGAATATCAAGGCAAGCTGGCAGATAGCGCAGATGTTCTTTATGAAGCTTTGCAGTATCAAGACGAGCTTTTATCAAGGCTCGGAAAATTATATACATATGCACATATGCGGTATGACCAAGATACAACGAACAGTTACTATCAAGGGGTAGATGGCCGTATTAAAAGCTTATATGCCCAAGCTGCAAGTGCTCTTGCATATATGGTTCCAGAATTATTGTCTATTGATGAAAAAGTAATCAATGCTTTTTTAGAAGAAAAAGCAGAATTACAGCTATATAAAAAGGCGTTAGAAGAAGTTAACTTGCAACGTCCACATGTATTAAGTGCAGAACAGGAAGCATTGTTAGCACAAGCATCAGAAGTATTGGATTCTTCAAGCAATACATTTGGAATGCTTAATAACGCTGATTTAGAATTCCCAACCATTAAAGATGAGAATGGAGAAGAAGTAGAGGTTACTCATGGCCGTTATTCACGTTTTTTAGAGAGCGCAGATGAGCGAGTACGTCATGATGCATTTATGGCCGTTTATGACACCTATGGAAAATTTAAAAATACGTTTGCCTCCACTTTAAGTGGAGAAGTAAAAAATCATACATTCAATGCAAAGATAAGAAATTATAGCTCACCAAGGCATGCTGCACTGGCTGCGAATAATATTCCTGAACAAGTGTATGAAAATTTAGTGGAAACGATAAATAAAAATTTACCATTATTGCATCGCTATGTGAAGCTTCGCAAAAAGGTTCTTGGAGTAGAAAAGCTTCATATGTATGATCTTTATACACCGTTAGTAAAGGATGTAAAGATGGAAATACCTTATGATGAAGCGAAGGAATTAGTAGTGAAAGGTTTGGCACCTCTAGGAGAAGAATATGCTTCAATCTTAAAAGAAGGCTTTGAAAATCGCTGGGTGGATGTCCATGAGAATAAAGGGAAGAGAAGTGGTGCCTATTCTTCAGGCGCATACGGAACAAATCCATATATTTTAATGAACTGGCAGGATAATGTGAATAATTTATTTACATTAGCTCATGAATTTGGCCATTCTGTGCATAGCTACTATACAAGAAAATCACAACCATATCCATATGGGAATTATTCCATCTTTGTCGCTGAAGTTGCTTCTACTTGTAATGAATCCTTGTTAAATGATTATTTGCTTAAAACGATTACGGATAAGCAAAAACGTTTATACTTGCTTAATTATTTCCTAGAAGGATTCAGAGGTACAGTATTCCGTCAAACGATGTTTGCTGAATTTGAACAACTAATTCATGAAAAGGCAAGTAATAATGAGCCATTAACTGCTGATTTATTGACAAAAGAGTACTACGCATTAAATCAGAAGTATTTTGGTGAAGAAGACATCGTAATTGATGAGGAAATTGGATTAGAATGGTCAAGAATACCGCATTTCTATTATAATTTCTATGTGTATCAATATGCGACTGGCTATAGTGCTGCAACGGCCTTAAGTAAACAAATTTTGGAGGAAGGAAAGCCTGCTGTTGAGCGATATATCGATTTTCTCAAGGCTGGAAGCTCCGATTATCCAATTGAGGTTCTTAAAAAAGCTGGGGTAGATATGACAAGCAAAACACCAATTGAAGAGGCTTGTAAGGTATTTGAAGAAAAATTAAATGAAATGGAAAGCTTATTGAATGAACTATAATAGTCTGTAGGATGAAAAACGGGTAGGAGAGACAGCTCTCTTACTCGTTTTTTTTGTTCATTTATTTTGTTTTCTAGAAAATCATTGATTAATAGATAAAAAATTACTTCGAACAAAGGGATAGGGCATGTGAATTTTAGGACTATCTATGTTTCAAAAGGTTTAGTTTAATATAATAAAATTGGCAGACCGTGATATTCGATAAAGTCATCAAAAAGCTAAGGAATAGTTGACTAAAGCAAAATCTGATTATACTTCTATTGGTAATAAATGGATTTTAGGTTATAAGGGATTCTATGATATGAAATACTCCATATTATTTGGATGAGGTTTTGTTTAATTGTAGTTAGGGAAGAGAAATCTCTAAGAAGGGATGTTTGAGAATCGGAGGGGGTTAATTCTAAAAATTAATAGAAAGGGAGTTTTTTTATGAAGCCATATGTAAAGTTTTTTGGAATGGTTTTAACCTCAACAATTGTCATGTTTCTATTTAAATACTTGAGTACTTATAAAATGGACCATATTTTTTTTAGTGAAACAAGAGCGTATATGGCTTTGTTGATGGGAGCGACAATGGCGCTGATTATGCTAGTATTTATGGTTAAAATGTTAAAAAATCGGAAAGTAAATATAATGATTGCGATTGGAAGTGTAGTTGTCTTTTTTCTTTCCCTATACTTGTTGAGGAGCCAAACACTTGTTGACGATGTGGATTATATGGAAGCAATGATTCCCCATCATTCCATTGCCATTTTAACGAGTGAGCGTGCTCAAATAACTGATCCAAGAGTCCGAAGTCTCGCTGATGAAATTATAAGTACGCAAATAGAAGAAATTAATGAAATGAAAAAATTAATAAAAGATTTAAAAGATGAATAATAAATTAAGAAGTATAGATTCCTGTAAATAGAGTTATTAAGCTAAGATATTGTAGGAGATGCTGGCGCATAAAATAATCTAGCCCCTATTTGTCTAATGGATTTTGCATTTCTATACTTTTTCAGTAAATTTGGAGGAGTTGTATTCTCAGAAAGAGCGGACGGGAAATGACGATAATCTTTACAAAAACGTCTTTAATTTTGACGCTTTTGTGAACAAAGTATCGAGTGTATTGCGAAAATTGATTGACCTATGATAGTATATAGTTGTGAAGTTAATCACATACAAACTTATACCCCTTTGTTTGACCGTGAAAAATTTCTCCCATCCCCTTTGTTCGTAAAAAAATAAAAAAGGCCTTGCCTTGAGACAGCAAGTCCTTTTTTATTTTTTTAGGATTCCTTTTTATCTTTCCTATTTTGAAGCAAAATAAAAAAATAGACATGGCATCTGTTGTAGATATGCCATATCCCTTATTTACTAACCGATATATTTCCAAAACACCCCGTATTTAGCAGGTATTTGTTCTACTAGTTGTTGTAATTGCAATTTCTTCATTTCTTTTTCCACTTCTTGTATCGATTTATTATAAACAACAGATAATTCCTTGGACGCAACAAGTTTAAAACACTCTAAAAAGTTTTCGAGTGGTGGTGGCGCTGCTTTTTCTGGTTGAATTTGCAGCATTTCTTCGATGATTTGAACATATATCTCATAAGGATAATAACCTGTGACTTTAATTCCTTCTTCTTCAATATTTTCATTAAAGAAGACTAATGTCGGAATTTCATTTACTTCCATTTCTCTTGTGATTTTTAAATCACATTGAAATGCCTTCGCTGCACTATGTGAATGGATATCAGCTACAAACTCAATTACATCTATTCCCACGCTCTTGGCACAAGATTTAAGTACATCAAATGTGGCAATATTTTTTTTCTCCAAAAATAAAAGCTCTTGTAATTTTCGTAAGAATTTCATTCCCGATTTCCGGCCTTGCAATTCTGCCGCCTTTAGCGCAATGGAAGGTAAATGTGGCGAAATAATAGGATTATCAAACCATAAGGAACCATCACATGACATTCCAGAACGACTAGCTGTTTTTTCCCAAAATTCAGCAATGTTTGCATGCTTGCTTTTCTTACTACAATTTAAAGAAGATAATCTACCACTTAATACATGTTTAAGGGAGAAATATCGTCCATACTCAATTTGTAGTTTTTTCATAATAGGTTCAAGTGCCCAGCATTCAGGACAGAGTGGATCGATAAACATATAGATTTCAAGTGGTTTACTTTCTTGGCAATTATCATCAGCTGTTTTCGGCTTGGATATAGAGAAGTCTTTTTCCATCACGTGTTATCACCTTTTTTAGTTTCGATTTCCTCCGAATTGATCATATGTTTTGCTGTCAGCACGAGTCTTGAAAAAATCCCATCACGCAGTTCGCTATCTAGTTCTACTTCTTCCATGGCCTGATCCATGCAAGCTAACCATGCTTGTGCTCTCTTTTCTGTTATGGGAAAAGGTAGATGTCTCGCTCTAAGCATAGGATGACCATGTTCATTTGAATAAAGGGAAGGACCACCTAAAAATTGTGTAAGAAATTGTTTTTGTTTACGAGCTGTTTCTGTTAAATCCTTTGGGAAGATAGGAGCTAGGTCAGGATGTTGACCAACATGATTGTAGAATATATCTACAAGTTTATTTAATGTGGCTTCACCGATTTGATCATAAGGTGTCGACATTTTCTCGACCATATTTAAAACTCCTTTTTCGTTCTTTTATAACATTACTTTATTATATTGTAACAATCCACATTTCATTGTACAAATAAATAGCTTGTAAATAGATCGAGATAGAAATTATGCCATATATTGCTGTGTGACTTTGTTTACGTAATTCTGGGTTTCTTTGAACGGTGGAATACCACCATACTTATCAACATTAGCAGGCCCTGCATTATATGCAGCTAAAGCAAGTTCAACATCTCCGTTATATTTGTCTAACATTTGCTTTAAATACTTACTTCCGCCCATGATATTATCTATTGGGTTAAATACATTTTGTACACCTAATGATTTTGCAGTACTAGGCATTAGTTGCATTAATCCAGATGCTCCTGCATAGCTCGTAGCGTTTGGATTGAAGTTAGATTCCACTTTAATAACGGAGCTTATTAATTTTTCAGGTAGATTATATTTATCCGCAGCTACTTTAATCATTTCATCGTAATCGGTGGCAGATGACGATGAAGAAGAAAGCTTTGTTAAGTTCATTGGTAGAAGGGATACATTACTAGTCACTCCTACAGGAAGGGAAGAAGTTCCTAGAGTATTGTTTTCAATAGAATTTGTTAAAGTTGATTCGGATGACAACATACTACTCAGAAAGTCTTGGAAAAGGGTGGATGCACTACTATTTGTAGTGTTCATAGAATTTAAACCTTGTAAAGCTTGGAGTTCAAGCATTACTTTAAATTGATCAATTTTCATTGCTTTCCTCCGTTGTTAAAATAAGGACTTTTATACAGTCATGCAAAATTTCGTTTAACAAAATGAAGATGGTTGGGACATAAGTATTGCCGTTAACGATAAGCACGACCATTTTCTTGTTTTAGTCTAAAAAAATGTTTTCTTGAAGTCTGCTGTTATTACACGCAGCCTGAATACACTTCGCTCTCCATGGGGAAGGCGCCGAGCCACTTCCATAGGAGTCTACGTGTATTCAGGCTGTTCCATTTTGCCAACTAATTATAAGCAAAATTTTCAAGATACAATCTTAAAAAACGCAATGGAACCATATATGAAGGTCCATTAAATGGTGTATTAATAAACTAAAATTTATTTTTGTTTGTATTTTTCTTCATAAAATCTGCGTACTTTATTTTTCGTTTTTCTAACGGGAATGTTTAAGCTGGATAATAGTTCTGTGAAATATAGTTCTCCTTCTTCCCGATTACTTACTTCATATTCTAACTCATAATCTTCTTTTTTTAAATAAAAACTATGATCTAAAACTAGTAAACCATTTCCAATTGTTTTTTCTGCTCTAATAGTTCGGAGGCTTCCAAAATATAAAATGGAAGCAGGCTCGATGTTCATTTCTACCAATAGACGAGAAATTTTCTCATCGTTTATTTTCCCAGTTGCAAAAATTGCTTCGCTTTCTTCTTTGGAAAGAACTTTATTTGTTTCAAGAAGTCCATCTGGATGAGGCTGTTTTAATGTTAATTCATACCCGTCATTCTTTTTGCGAATTCTTAATGCAGAATGGTTAGCCTTTAAAGCAAAATCGCTTGTATCAAAATAATGATTTTCTTGCTCAAATAAATCTCCTTCTTGAATGTGAAAATGAGTAAGAAGCAATTCATACTCTTTCTTGGTTAACATATTTTTAAATTCAATTTCAATGTTTTGAGTTTGCGACATAAATAAATCCTTTCTATTGTAATCTTGTCTATTATTATAAAGTGAGATTAGAAAACAAGCTATTGTCAACTTCCATTTTGTTTCCGTTCCATTTTTTTATTCCTTTTGTGTTAAATAAACAGCTACCTAGGCAGCTGCGCTTTTCTATTTGTCTAGCTCCAGGCACCCAGGGGCAGATGGGCTTCGCGCCCGTTCCCTACGATAAGTCAACATCGGCTCACTAACGTTCACCGTGTTTCCTTTATCTCAGGTAGAAATGATAATTTAAATATGTACAAACGTGCTTGAATAAAGATGTACAAAATTGATTATGAATTACATACTAATATTGGGTGATTAGTA
>NZ_JBQHVO010000035.1:0-53036 GCF_052064465.1 Niallia sp. HCP3S3_B10
ATATATAAATCTAGGTTGACTCAATGACTATTGTAGAAAAGTTTAGGTCACAGTGAAATCCCGAATAATCTTGTTTCACAGGAAAGTTTTAAAAAATGTTTTGTGGGATTGCCGATGGAATTTGTCAAAGAGAAGTACAGCAGTTATATTGTTGTCTTCTTTCTTTTTATTTTCATTTTTGGCAGGAAATTTGATTATTTTGTAGAATATTGAAGTGGTAGATTATATCTTTCCCTCTGTTAGTTGTTCTTGTTCTAAAAAGAATTCCTTCTATTTTAACCTCGATTGATTTATCTTCCTATTTTATTCTTTCTTGAATTGTTTCTTTCTCAATTATTTTCATTCATCGACTATAAAACGAAATAGTTTGGAGGGTTTTGTATGACCGTAAAGGTTTCAAGTATTGGTTTGAAAGGATTAGAGGGGTACCGTGTTCAGGTGGAGGTGCGGATATCGCAGGACACGGAGTCTATGGTGATTGTTGGGTTGCCTGATGCTTCTGTTAAGGAGTCTCGAGAGAGGGTGTTGGCGTCGATTGCTCATTTTGATTTGGATGTGACGGATAAGAAGGTGGTTGTGAATCTATCTCCGTCCGATCAAAAGAAAAATGGTTCGCTGTATGATCTGGCAATTGCAATTGCAGCTTTGAAGGAACTGGGGGAGGTGAAGCGTAAGATTCCCACAGATACGGCGTTCATTGGGGCATTATCCCTTGATGGTTCGGTTGTAAGTGGAGAAGGGATACTACCTGCAGTTATTGCGGCCAAGGGACTTGGTATCAAAGAAGTGTATTTACCTTATGATCCGGTGCTGCCACTTCATATGCTACAGGATATTGAATGTATAGTTGTGTCTCATATCGAGGAAGTCGTTCAGCATTTGGAAGGGCAAGAAAGCATGTTGTCTCAACCTTCTTTTTCTTCAGAGAATCATCTAACACCAGAGATTGCCACACATCAAAAGGATTTCTGTCATGTGATTGGACAGGAGAAAGCGAAAAGAGCATTAGAAATCGCTGCTGCCGGTGAGCATAATTTGCTGATGAATGGTCCCCCTGGTTGTGGAAAGAGCTTATTAGCTGAATCCTTTCCCTCCATCCTACCTTCATTAACAAATCAAGCACAGCTTGAAGTGATGAGTTTGTATCAGCTTGCTCGTGAAAAACGTATCCATAATCAATTTGTTCCTTTCAGGCATCCACACCATTCTGCTTCTGCTGTCGCCATTATTGGTGGTGGGTCGAACCCGTGACCAGGTGAAATTTCGATGGCTCATCATGGGATTCTTTTTCTCGATGAGATTGCAGAATTCTCCAAAAAAACGCTTGATATGCTCCGTCAACCACTCGAAACAGGTGAAGTAACCATTAGTCGAGCGCATTCTACTGTGACATATCCAGCTTCTTTTATCCTAATAGGTGCTATGAACCCTTGCCCATGTGGATACCTCGGTTCTCTTCAGCATTATTGCACCTGTTCCCAAAAACAAATTCAAGCCTACCGAAATCGGTTGTCAGGTCCTATCTATGACCGAATGGATATCCTTTTATCCTTACAGTCAGTAAATGTTAACGGGTCCCCAACGACGCAAGAATCCTCTAATGATATTCGTAAAAGAGTGGAAAAAGCGCGCGTGCGGCAGTATGAACGGTATCAACAAGAAGTATCCAATGCGAAGGTTCCGTTTGAAATTTTGGTGGAAACGAGTGCCTTGACAACAGAACAGAAAAAGACACTCACCCAAATTTCTTCTAAGCAAAACTGGAGCAATCGTGTTCAGATTAAAATTATCAGACTTGCAAGGACCATTTCTGATTTAGCGGGAGAGGAAAGAATAGCTGACCAGGCCATTTGGGAAGCGATGACCTTAAGACGCTGGGGACAGAATAAACAAATGACGATTGCGAGGGAGAAATAATGCCCTATAAGAAACGAGTGTATACACCAGAGCAATTTTATCATATTGTTTCCAGAGGAAATCGACGTGACCCTTTGTTTCGGAATGCCAGTGATTTTCAAGCATTTCTTCATATCCTAACACAACTCTACGAAAAGTACCCCTTTGAAATCGCCTCCTATTGCCTTATGAATAATCATTTCCATTTACAATTACGTTCTAGGGAAGTACCCATTTCAAAGCTAATGGCACTAATCAATAAACGTTATGCCAATTACTATAACACCAAATACCGTTTAACTGGCCATGTCTTTGAAAAACGGTTTTATGGCAAAATTATTGAGGATAAAGAAGGTATGTTAGAAGTTAGTCGTTATATACACCTTAACCCAGTTGAGGCGAGGATGGTTAAGCTCGCAGAATACTATCCTTGGAGTAGCTATCAATATTATAAGAAGAATTCTACAGTGCCTTGTTTTATGAATGTGAATTTTTTACTAGATTATTATGAAGGGACATTGACACAGAAACGGGAAAAGTATTGTAGTAGCGTAACCTTTAAATGATATAGATTCGTTGTGAATACCACCACCAAAACTCTTGGTCAAACTCTTGGTCACAGTGACACCTCGAAATTTGTCGAAGATTGAGAGGGAGTTAGAATGTGTGAATGTGATAAATTGAAATAGCAACTGAATATTGTAAGTAAGGGTGGTTGTTTGTTGCGTTTGATTACGGAACCCGATTTCACCCTCCCTTCCATGTTTATACTATAAGCTCGAATTATAAAAAAATTGTAGAGAAAGTACCATTTTCTCTACAATTTTTTTATTTAAATACAACTGCTGGTCACAGTGACGCCCCGATGTCGTTATTGTTTGTTGAACTATGAATAATTTTGGATAAGAAGAACAAGGCGTTCATAAATATAAAAATAACTAATGATTGTCTTTTTGTATGATTATTTTTGTTCATGTAGATGCTTTTCATTAAATACTATCTATCCTTCTTCTATTTAGCTAGTAATAGAGGGGGAATACAAGGTACAATAACTTCACTCATGTATAAAATATGGTGCGGTATCCAGGAATCATTACAAAAAGTATTAGTAGGTAGGACCAACGCCTAAACCCATATCATATGTACTGCCAGATTGCTAGGAACCAGTTAGTCTTCTAAATATTACGATTGGTTTATCGTATATTGATTGCTGTACATCATGTTCTGTCAAAGATACAGGATTCATTGAGTGTATTCCTAAAAATTATAACCTCAATTAAGAACAACAGCATCGTTTTTATAAAACTTCTCTTTATTCCATATAAATCCAAATATATCTTTCAGCAAGAAAATAAAAATTATAAATATCTGTAAACATCCTTCTCTAATTGAAGGATTTTTTTATAAAATTATAAGTTTGCAAATAAAATAAATGCTTGTTATAGGTACTTTTTATTGGATATTTTGCCATTATAACCCATATTAACACGAGAATATTCGACTTATTTCGACGATAGTTAATAGAGCTGCGACAATGATTACCCATTAAAAATATCCAAATATATGGAAAGCAAATCTTTACATGACTAATTATATAGTTTTAAAGAATAATCTAGTGGTGAAATTATTGATTTTTTGGTCGTTATATGTCGAAATACTTTTCTATCTGTTTAAATTCTATCAGGCTATAATTAATTGAATTTTAATATATTAGGGGGAATTCTATTGCTTAAGAAGATTATATCTTTAATTCTTTGTATTACTCTATTAATCTCTATAATGCCAGCTTTTGCATCGGCAGAAGTAGGAGATGATGTCGAGAAAAGTCAGGTTGATATAGAGAATACAGAGACCATGACTTTAGATAACTTAGATGAGGTAGAAAGTGAAAGAGATGCCTATTCTAAAACTTATGTGGACGAACAAGGTCAATTTACAAAGGAAATTTATGCAGACCCTATTCATACAGAAGTAGATGGTGAGTGGGAGGAAATTTCCACCGATCTAAGTTTAAATAAACAAGATGGTCAATTAGAAACAGAAACTACAGAATTACAGGCTGCGTACCCTTCAAAAATATCTTCAAATCAAGAAATTACTTATACATTTGGAGATCATAGTTTAGAATTTACTAACATAACAGGATCTAATGGGACAGAGGAATATGAATTTAAAAAGGATGCTACAACTACATACGAAGATAATAAAATTACGTATGAAGGCGTACTACCAGGTATTGATTTACGTCATATATCGTTAAACAGTGAAGTTAAAGAAGATTGGATTATTAATGATTATCAAGGGATTAATCAATTCAATTACGTAATAAATACAGATCTATTTGCGAAGTTAGAAGAAGATGGTTCCGTTAGTTTCTACGAAAAGGAAAATTCGAAAAAGAAAATATTTTCTCTTCCTACTCCAATGATGGAAGATTCCAATTTTAATAGTGGTCTAGGAAATGGTGAAAAGTCTGATGCTTTAGCCTATGAACTCGAGAAAACAAGTGAAGATCAATATTCAATTAAGCTCGTAGTTGAAAAGACATGGTTAGAGTCCGAAGATCGAGTATTTCCTGTTTATGTTGATCCATCTGTTACGATTAACATGTTAGGAGATACATTCATTTCTAGTGCATATCCTACAACTAATTATAATAAAGAATGGGATTCATCACAGGGAGAATACGTCCTAAAAGTAGGGAAATACGATAGTACTACAGGAACAAACTATGCGTTTATTAAATTTGCAATAGTTGGAGATTTAAAAGGGGCAATTATAGATTCTGCGGATTTGAAAGTATATCTTACCCATTCTTACTACGCAACGCAAAAAACAGGATTATGGGTAGATAAAGCTAATGCTTATTGGAATGCAGATCAGTTAACATGGAATAACAAACCAAGCTCTACTAATATTGCTAGTACTACTGTAGCAAGAGATCAATGGGCTAGCTTTAATGTTAAGCAAACCGTTCAGGATTGGGTAGATACAAAGTATGCTAATGAGGGATTCAAGTTTCATACGAATGGGAATGGTCAATCGTATTGGAAAAAGATCACTGCTGGAGAAAGTTCAAACAAAGCCAAAATAGTAATTAGTTATCACTATCCAACGATGAAGAATCCAATTGTTAAAGCTACTCAAACAGCAACAGGTTCAACAACTGGATATGTAAATGTATCATGGCCATCTGTATACGGTGCAACTGAAGGATATGAACTTCAGATGTTTAATGGAAAGAGTTTCGAAACAGTGTATTCTGGTACAGGTACCTCCTGGACTTCAAAAGATAAAAAGATGTTCCCTAAAACCCCATACTCAACGAGCAGCACTTTTAAAACGGATAACAGCGGAGTAGAGTTACCGGTTGATCCAAGTGCATACTATTCTACCAAAAGTGGTACCTCTACAACAAGAAAAGAATACGGATTTAGAGTAATCGCTAAATATAGTAGTGGGAATAGTCCTGCATCTTCTGAAGTGAAAAAAGCAATACCAGCTAATTTAGTGGAAACACCAGATATTCCTGAAGTAAAAGGTTATGCATATGCCGAAACAGATGCGACCAACAAAGGTAGAGGATGGCTTGACATTTCATGGGATCCTGTACCGAATGCAACAAACTATAGAGTTTTAATTCTAAATGGGAAAAACTATGAGGAATTTTCAGTGGGTAATGTAACAAAGTGGTCAACTAAGGGGCAAAAACTATGGCCAACTGACGCCGAAATAGCAGCTGGTAAATTTGCTCTTCATCATGACAAAACAGGGGTAGAATTAGCAGTAAACCCAAATCCTGTTTACCTTAACTCAGGTGGTTATGGAATCTTTAAGCGTTATTCGATACGTATAAAGGCAGAATCAAGTTTAGGAGTAACTCCATATTCCGATTCACAATATGGATATTTACCATTAGAGAAACCTAAAAATGTAAAAGTTTCTAGCACAGAAATAGTAGACGATGTGAATAACTTAGGAGCTTTAAACATTCAATGGGATACTGTGAAAGATGCAGGAGGATATATAGTAAATATCTTTAATGGAGAAGATTTTGATAGTTACGATGTAGGTAATGTAACTCAGTGGAGTACAAAAGGTATTGAGTTATTTGAAAGTATTGGAGAAAATCTGCCAGTAGATCCAACTAATATATATCAAAAATTGGGAACTACCAACACAAATGTATTGAATAAAAAAGCATATTTGGTCAATGTACAGGCTTATTACCATAACGACGCTGGTTCTCCCGACAATGTAGAAAAAGAGAAATTAGTAGGACCGAGGGGTTTAAGTGCAAAGTCTTCAGATGTTTATGCAACCATTTCTACTAATGGTTCCTTAGTTGGTTTAGAAGATTATTTCACTTATGGAACTCATTTAATCGGAACGACAGAAGTGTCTGTTAACGTCACAACTGGTAATTTAACTCTTAGTCAAACAGATCATTCTTTATTTACAAAGGGAGATTTAGGGTTTGATTTTACTAGATATTATAATTCTAAATCAACTCAAGCTTCTGTACTAGGAAAAGGATGGTCCTTTGAGGGGAGCGAATATTTAATCAAATCCCCAACTAATAATAACTTTTACCTATGGGATGAAGATGGAACTAGGCATGAATTTGTTTATAATTCCACTACTAATACCTTTACTTCACCTAAAGGAAAGTATTTAACATTACAGGATACGACTTTAAATAATCGAGCGGCATTCGCTTTAACCGACAAATCAGGATTTATAAAAGTATTTGAAACAGATCCTACTACTGCTAATAAGTATCGATTATATTCATATCGAGATGGAAATAACAATCAAATACTATTTAAGTATGCAGATAATCAATTAAGAGAGATAGCTGAAGTTGATAGTAATAATACTACTATACGTAGATCTATTAGTTTGGTTTATAAAAATGGAATGCTATTTCAAACTAATTACGTAGATAGAACAGTTGAGTATCTGTATAACGAAGAAAATCAACTTAGTGATACGATTATTAAGGCAACTGGTACTACAAAAACAATCACTAATTCATTGGGATATGATGGGGTATCTGGATTGTTGACGGAATACATTGATGCCAAAGATAATGAAAATTCAATAAGCTATTCAACAAATGAAATTAATATTTTAACACCTCAAGCAGATGGAAAAGAGTCTGTTGAAACAACGTACCAATTTAATAATGACAAAAATGAATATACTGTATTAGATACTTCAGGAAAAGAAACAACTTACAAAAGGGATATCTCGAACAAAACTTTTGCTGTAACAGACACCATAAATAGTGATGGTACTTCCAGTAAGAGTACTTATGATAGTAACTATAATGAGTTAACAGTAACAGATGAAAACGGAAAAACAGAAAGTACTGCTTATTATGAAAATGGTAATGTCAAATATGAAATAGAAAAAGACGGAAAGCAAACTCAGTATGTAAAATACGATGATAAGAACCAACTACTTGAAAAAGTCGATCCTGATGGTATAAAAACGGTAAATGTATATAACGGATACAATTTAACAAGTACAACTGTTGGTGAGGAAGTTACGTCCTATGAGTACGATGGCATTGGTAGAGTTACAAAAGTAACAAATCCTAATAACACATACACTCAAACTGTATATGACGAAGCGAATAAACGTATTACTGTTACCGATGCTAAGGGTGTTACAAGTAGTTCCTATTATAATGATTATGGACAAGTAGTGAAGGATGTAGACGGTGAAAATAGAAGTCAGAGTTATACATTTGATGTATTATATCCAGATTTAAAGACATCGGTTACGGATGGTAACGGAAGTAAAACTACTTATGAGTATGATGATAACGGTAATATGACTTCTTTGATAGATGCTTTAGGTCGTAAGAAAACATATACCTATAATGGAAATGATGAATTACTAACATCTAGTTTTCCGAAAAAAGGAACTAGCAAAATAAATATTAGTAGTGAATATGATGAAAATGGAAATGTACAAAAAGTAACGCAACATTCAGGGATTACGGAGAGTTATCAATATGACGAAGTTGATTTACTGAAACAGGTGACTGTAAAAAATAAGAACGGTATCTCAACCTTTGAGTGGAACCAAACTTATGATGATGCGGGACAATTAGAAACATTAACATTTAAAGATATAGCAGGAAACAGATCCATTACAAAAAGTTATGGATATACAGCAGATAACTTAGTGAAAACTTATACTCAAGGAAAATATGTTATAGATTATGTATATGATTCTTTGAATAGAGTAGATAATCAAACATTAAAGTATAATGAAAGTATAGATCCTATCAGTATAAAACAAGATTACGATTATACTGATGAAGGGAAAATGAAGAAAGTTGTTTCTGAAATGGATTCTGAATCCAATAAAATGTCCCTGGATTATACGTATAACTTGAAACAGAATAAAGCAGCTGTGAGTTATCATAACGGATTAATGAATAGTGATTACCAATATGATGGCAGTAACAACTTAACCAAGATAGCGTATCTAAAGAACTCTCAATCTTTCTTGTCGTATTCTTATAGCTATGATAAATCTGGTAATGTTAAATCAGAAACCAATAAAGATGGTACATCAACTTATGCCTATGATGGAAATAACCAACTAGTAAAAGAAGTTTTGGCTAATGGTGCTGTAAACGAATATAGTTATGATAAAGTAGGAAATAGAGTAAGCTTTAAACAAAATGGACAAGAAATAAGTAGTTATACTTATAATGAAGCGAACCAGGTGGAGACTAAGAATAATTCTATAGCTTTTACTTATGACGGGGATGGCAATTTAACAAAAGATGACAGTTATACTTATATGTATAATGATATGAGCGTCTTATCTAGTATTTCCACGGTGTCAGGTAGTTTAGTGGCAAAATATGAATATGACGAAGAAGGGCTAAGAACTAAGAAAGTTGTTGGTTCTAAAACGTACGAATACTATTATGATGGTGAAGAAGATAATCTAACTCTAGAAGTTATTAGTGTGAATAACCAGATACAGCAATATCGTTATTATCAATGGGATACTTTCGGTAAAGCGGTAGGAATGACCATTAAGCAGAAAGCTCAAGACGGAACTTGGAAAACAGCTGTTTATTATTTCTTAACGAATCAACGTGGCGATGTAAGTAGCATAGTAGATACTACGGGAGTAGAAGTAGGATCCTATTCGTATGATGCCTATGGAAATTTGTTAAGTGAAACAGGAACAATTGCGAAAGAAAATAATATCCGTTATGCTAGTTACTATTATGATCAAGAGACAAAACATTATTATTTAAAAGCTAGATATTATGATCCAGTGAATGGAATTTTCCAAGCGTTAGATCCACATCCTGGGGATGAAGATGATCCAGTTTCTCAGAATGGATATACTTATGGGGGCAACAATCCAGTAATAAATGTTGATCCAGACGGTGACTTTTTTTGGATGGCAGTTAATGTAGGATTTGCAGCATATGATGGTTATAAAGCATATAAAGCTGGTGGAAGTGCGGGAAAAATTGCAGGTGCTGCTGCTTTAGGTTTTGTTGGTGGATCAAAATTCAAGGCCTAAAAAAAGGCTAGTCATGCTGTATATACCCTAAATAAAGGGGGGAAGGTTGTTTATGTAGGAAGGACTAAAAATATTAAGGCTAGAGCAAAATCACATAGCAAAGTTCATTCCGATGCTACTTTTAATATAGAAAAAAAAGGCTTAACGTATGCCCAAGCAAGAGGATTAGAACATAGGTTATACTTGAAAAATGGTGGAAAGAAGAATTTGAGAAATAAGATTAGACCTATTAGTCAGAAGAATAAAAAATATAAACAGTATATGTCTGTATCAAGAAGTGTTTATAGATAAGCATTAATGAAAAAGGAGGAAGAGATGGATAAAGAAGCAATTGTTGAATATCTTAAAGACAGGGGTATATCTAATAATACTGAGGATAAACTAACTGACATACAAAATTTGTTACTTGAGATACTAAATTATGATTTTCGATTACTTGAAGGCATAGTATCGGACTTGAAAATAAAGCAACCTAAAAAAACAAAGTATTTTAAAATAATAGAAACCGGGCAAGTTTTTGAAATCTTCCTTGAGAGCATTCAAAAATATAATTATGGGATAGTTATTAGTGGAAATCTAGTTGTCGACAAAAACGACGATATTATCTTAGGATATTTAGATGTTTTCTCCGACAATCCTCTGAAAGTATCTGAAATATATTCATATATTAGTGAACATAAGTTTTTAATGATTGCTAATACTGGATATGCATCAATAATGAACTATGACTGGAAGTTAACAAGTCAATATAACAAAGTTATTTTTACTGAAGAAGAACTAAGAGAGATTGAATATGTTACTTTTACAAGAGGGAAATATTTTAAAAGCATAGGATTAAGTAATAGAGAAATTATGGAATGTGAAGTAATTGAAGAGAAAGAGGCTAGAAAAATACCTAATCCATTGGGGATAGTTGGAGATCTAGCAATCTTAGAAATGTTAACTGATAAATATAAGGATAATTATAGTTAAATGTAGAATAAAGAGCTATTCATGATAGAGATGGATAGCTCTTTTTTAACTTCAATCGATAACATGATTGAACCCCTTATTTATTCCAGTATTCTTTAACTTATTGCTATCGCCTCTAGCAATGCTACCACGTTAATTCAATAAGGAAAAACATTGGTAGCAGAGCTTATTACACTAAAAACCATTATAGAACATTTAAAGAATTAGATTGAAGGTGATGATATGAGGAATTGGCAAATGTTAAGTAGTACCGAAAATGATTTAATATGGGAAGAAATATATAAAACATTTAAATTTAAGCCATATTCAAAAATTCTACCTTCTTATAAGATTCCAGCATCGTATTTTACAGTTGATATATCTATATTATACAGAGATGAATATAAAGTTGAGGAGCGAGAATGGTTAAAGAAAGATTTGAAAAAAATACAATAATAGCTTTTAAAAAATCTATTATTATAGGCGAAAAAGTATATGCATTGGATTGGATGCATAATGGATATTTATTTGATCCAACTTTAAATTTTGAAACGGATGAATTTGGAGACTGGTTGATACCTATTATACCAAACGGAGACCATTTCTTTCTACAAAGGGATTTTAAATGGGGAATAATTGGTCACCTTGGAAAAAAACAGTGATTATTTTTGATGAACAGCTAATTAGTCAATTTAATACACTAAATCCAAAGTTATTATCCATAAACAGTCATAAAAAAAGTAAGGTGAAAAATTTTGGGTGTGACCAATCATAATTTATAAATTATGATTAAGGAAATGAAAAAAAGGTGATTGATTTAAAGTTTTTTGCTTATTTTCCTTTTAAATATGTCCGAATTATAAATATAAGTGCACCTTTTTTGGTATGCACGACGAATGACCAGCTATTTGAATTTTTTTCGGATAGCTGGTATTTTGCGAATGTAATCTGGAGATTTTAGACCAAGGCATGTAGTTATGTGAAATTTCAGGTTGTTGATGCATCGCTAAATTGGGCAGTTCTGTCATCAGCTTCACCATATATTGATAAAAGTCGATGCTGTAGCTATTGCTGTTTTAGCCGTTAATACTTGGTCACAGTGACTTCCCGAGTTTTCTTGTTTCACAGTAATGTTTCACGTCGATTAATCATTTTGATTGGCCTTGACGGATAAGAAGGTGGTTGTGAATCTATCTCCATCCGATCAAAAGAAAAAAGGTGTCAGGCACCTTAAAAAGACAAGGCTATCCAAATATAATCAATCTGACTTTCGAATAACCAATTATAGGTAATTGGTAAGCAGTTTAGCTTATTTCTAAAAATAGCATAAAAATAAGCAGACTAAAACACATCATTTTAGTCTGCTTATGGTTATCGAGAGTAATAGTAGAGATAGTAAAGAAAAAGGAAGCATGGGGATAGTCCCTATGCTTCCTTTATTTTTGCTTTTTACTTATTTTTCACTACCTAAGTAAATGACCAATGAGAAATTTGTCACAACTCTTTCTAACCCTCCCAGGAATATTTCTCCCACCACGCTAATAGTTATAGATATATACAGTTGACTATAGACAACTATAGACAATTGAATGGTGGATAAGGAGAGGAGTGTATGAAAGATATTGATAAGTTGAATTCGACGCCTTTATATAGCCAAGTTGCAGATTGGATTCGAGAGAGAATTTATTCAAAAGAATGGGAGGCAGATCAGCAAATACCTACAGAGCATGTGTTGATGAAACAATTGGATGTAAGCAGGGGGACTCTGAAAAAAGGGATTTCCGTTTTAATCAAGGAAGGCTTATTAATTCAAATACAAGGAAAGGGTACTTTTGTTGCTTCTTCTACCGTCTCTCATTCTTTTAATAAAGGCTTAGTTTCCTTTGCAGAGTCTCTTTATCAACAAGGTTTGGAATTCGAAACTAAAGTGATTGCCCATCGAATAGAACCGGCTGTTAAATCTGTTCGAGAGAAGCTGTCACTGCCGGAAGAAGCTTCTATTCTGTATTTAGAACGTGTCCGGTATGTGGATAAGGAACCAATTATGGTAATAGAGAACAGAATTAATATGGATGCATGTAAAGGGATTGAAACAATTGATTTTGAACGTCACACTTTGTTTTCCAAAATGGAAGAACTTTCCGGGAAGCAAATCAAGTATGCTCAGTCTCGTTTTGCTGCAAGAGTAATCGGAAAAGAGCGAGCAAAGTTTTTTGAAACGAATGAAAATGCTCCTGTTCTGCATTTAGAGCAAATCGTTTACTTGGAGAACGATATAGCGGTCGAATGGGGAAATGTCTGGCTGAAATCAAATCGTTATATGGTTGGCTCTATTCTGCAAAGATGACACAAAAGAGGATGTGAAAAGCAATGCCAATTGTAGGGATGAGGGATTTGCTGAATGTGGTGCAAGCAAGAAAAACTATCGCTCCTGCCTTTAATACAACTAATTTAGAGACAACACTTGCCATTATGGATGGGATTGAACAAAGCAAGTATCCGGGCATTATCCAGATTGCTCCAACCAATGTGAAGTTATCTGGATACAGCTATATTAGTGAAATTGTGAAACGATCGAGCAATATTTATGAAACTCCCATGAGTCTCCATTTAGATCATGGGAAGGGATTTGAGGATATCAAAATGGCAGTAGAAGCAGGCTTCGATTCTGTCATGATTGATGGGGCAGAGTTGGATTTCGAAGATAATATCAAGCTAACGCGTAGATGTGTTGAGTATTGCCGTTTCTTTAACATTCCGGTTGAGGCAGAACTCGGAGCACTTGCTGGTAAAGAAGATGATCAAGTGAATGAAGAGGATATCAAAACAGATCCTACTCTAGTCAAGGAATTTGTGAAAGAAAGCGGCTGTGATTTATTAGCTGTGTCTATTGGAAATGTCCATGGTTTGGGGAGTGAGCCCTCCATTGATTTCGAACTGCTAGAAAAGATCAAAGAAGAAAGCCCTGTTCCTCTTGTTCTGCATGGTGGTTCTGGAATTCCGAACAGTCTGCTTAGAGAAATGCCTAAGTATAATGTCGTCAAAATCAATATTGCGAGTGATCTGAGAAGAACGTTTATTCAAACGATCGGAAGATTCTACGAGAAAAATAACAATGAGCATAATCTGATTAAAGTGCTAATGGCTGCAAAGGAATCAGTTACAAGCTCTGTTGCGGCAAAAACAAGAGAGATCAATGATTAGGAGGTGATCGATTTGAAAATAGGAAGGGATGCTGTTCAGAATAATTTGCAGGTAGATTCTATTAAGGAACTTTTTGAAGCATTGTCTGCTCCGCTATTAGAAAATAATTATGTCCGTCCAGAATTTGCGGAAAATGTGTACCAGCGGGAACTTCAATTTCCAACAGGCATACCAACTAGTTCTATCGGTGTCGCCATGCCGCATACAGATGCTATTCATGTAATTGAAAACGCTATCAGTATAGGGGTGTTAAAACAGCCCGTTTCATTCAAAATGATGGGAAACCCAGAGGAAGAGGTGCAGGTTCAACTTGTGTTCTTGTTGGCCTTGAATCAAGCAGAGAAGCATTTAAGCATTCTCCAAAAACTAATGAGTGTCTTTCGAAACG
Source organism: Niallia sp. HCP3S3_B10 (assembly GCF_052064465.1). Classification (NCBI taxonomy): domain Bacteria; kingdom Bacillati; phylum Bacillota; class Bacilli; order Caryophanales; family Bacillaceae; genus Niallia; species Niallia sp. HCP3S3_B10. The sequence continues at coordinate 14,009 of NZ_JBQHVO010000035.1, forward strand.
AGAAGGTATTGCAAAGTATGTTGGCCAGTGATAAAGAGGAACTTTATCATATCGTCAACGAACTGTTTCAATAACAATCTGCCTGGGAAGCGATTGAAAGGCAACACCTTCTCTTTCCTATATTAACCATATTTTATCAAAAGATAAAGAAATAACCTTCACAAAAAAACGAAAATAGTAGGAGGAAAATATAGATGGCAAAAAATGTCTTGTTTGTGTGTGCTACTGGGATTGCTACATCCACTGCAGTAACAGAAAAGGTGGTAGAGCATTGTTCTGAAAATGGGATAACCTTTCACTATCAGCAAATTAATGTAGCTTCCGTGCCTTCTTTTGCAAAAGATGCCGACCTAATTATTTCTACAACCAATGTGCCATATGAGCTTGATGTCCCTGTTATTTATGGATTGCCGTTAATTACAGGGATTGGTGAAGACGAGGTGCTAGAGAAAATCGTGACAATCTTAAAGGGATGTGAATGAGATGGGGGAAAAGCTGCTAGAAGCTGTTCAATATGTATTGGACTTTGGGCCAACTGTTATGCTGCCAATTGTTGCTTTTATTCTTGCCCTGTGTTTTCGCGTCAAATTTACAAAGGCGCTTAGATCTTCTTTAACAATTGGGATAGGTTTTGTCGGGATTTATGCTATTTTTAACATATTAACAGGCAATGTTGGCCCTGCTGCACAAGCAATGGTTGAAAATGCAGGAATTGATTTACCAGTAGTAGATCTTGGGTGGCCGCCGCTTGCAGCAATTACATGGGCATCGCCAATTGCACCATTTGTTATTCCGTTGACTATCTTGATTAATATTGGCTTGCTTGCCATCAATAAGACGAAAACAGTGGATATCGATTTATGGAATTATTGGCATTTTGCACTAGCTGGAACATTAGTATACTATGCAACAGGCAGTTTCTTATTGGGATTAGTTGGTGCAGGTATTGCTTGTATTATAATTTTGAAACTAGCAGACTGGTCTGCTCCAATGGTACAGAAGCATTTGAATCTGCAAGGCATTTCATTGCCCACTCTTTCTTCGGTTATATTTTTTCCAATTGGACTATTAGCAGACAAAATTATCGACAAAGTTCCATTTATAAATAAGATAAATATCAGTCCAGAGAAGATTCAGAAACGATTCGGCGTATTCGGAGAACCAATGATGGTTGGTATTATATTAGGTATTCTTTTGGGGATTATTGCTAGATATGAATTCAAGGACATTCTGACATTGGGGATTAATATCGGAGCTGTTATGTTTATTCTCCCTAGAATGGTACGCATTCTTATGGAAGGGCTGCTTCCTATATCAGATGCTGTAAAGAAATTCTTGAATAATAAATACCCTGGAAGAAAGGACCTTTATATCGGGCTAGATATAGCAGTAGCAGTGGGCAACCCAGCAATCATTTCTTCAGCACTAGTATTAACGCCTATAGCTGTTATTCTGGCGTTTATTCTGCCAGGGAATAAGACATTGCCTCTAGGTGATTTAGCCAATATTGCCGTTATGATTTCCATGGTCGTACTCGCTACGAGAGGAAATGTATTTAGATCTGTATTAATTGGGATTCCCATTATCATTGGTGATTTATTGGTAGCTTCTGCATTGGCACCAAGGATTACTAATCTAGCGAAAGATGTTAACTTCTCATTTCCAGAAGGTGCATCTGGTCTAGTATCAAGTTTCTTGGACGGAGGAAATCCATTCCGCTATTGGCTGATGAAGATTTCAGAGCTTAATCTATTTGCCCTCCTTCTTGTTCCGATTATAGCTGGCATTCTTTACTGGCTATATAAAACAACCAAAGATAAAGTCTATCATTCTTAAAAACAATAAGTACGGCTTTAGAAGGAGGTAAGGAAAATCTATATTATTGGCATAGATCTTGGAACCACTAACTGTAAGGTAGCATTATTTGAATTACCTTCCTTAACACTTACACACCTATATAGAGCACCAACTCCTAAAATAGTATCAGATACGGATGAAACAGATTTTGATACAAAGGCAATTTGGAGCTTGATTCAAACTGGGATAAATAATGTAACAAGTAATTTATGGAATAAAGAGCTAGTTAAGGGAATCTCGATAGCGAGTGTTGGAGAATCCGGAGTGCTTGTTAATAATGAAGGAAAAGTGATTGGACCTTCCATCGCTTGGTTTGATAAAAGGGGAGAAGAATTTCTTCAGCCCCTTTTACTTAAGGACCTTGCATATGAAACGTACAGGATTACAGGAATCCCTCCCCATACTAATTATAGTCTCGCGAAGATCTTGTATATCAAAAATAAATATAAGGAAGCAAATGATAAAGAAGTCCAATGGCTAAGTTTAGCTAACTATTTCGGTTTTCTACTAACGGGAAATAGAGGGATGGAGGCTTCTCTTGCTTCTAGGACACTTGCTTACAATATTCAAAGAAAAGAATGGTCAAAAGAAATCCTATCAACCTTTCATGTAGATCCTGCTATTTTTCCCGAAGTGCATGAATCTGGGGACATTATTGGGCAATTAACTGAGGAGGCTGCAATTGATTTAGGGTTAGATCAAAGCACGGTAGTTACCGTTGCAGGGCATGACCATATGGTAGGCTCCCTTGCTGTTGATTTAAAAGAGTCATCGGAACTATTAAATTCGACTGGAACAACAGAAGGATTATTATTTACACATAAGAATCCCATTCTTTCTGACGAGTCCTTTCAATACAAGATAAGTAATGGCCATTATGTGCAGAACCCTTTGTATAGTTATTTTTCCTCTTTACCTGCTGCTGGGTATGCGATTGAATGGTTAAGGAAAATAGTGAAGATGGAAGAAGAAAACGAATTTACCGGAATGCTTTCTGACTTGGAGGAAACCTATCGAAATCATTTTCAAACATTGCCGTTCCTTCTTTTTATCCCTCATTTAAGAGGAAGCGGTCCGCCAGTCCGCTCCTCTTTATCTAAAGGATTAGTGTATGGAATAACCGACAAAACAACAAGCCAAGACTTATTCTATGGATTGTTCATTGGGCTCTGTTTCGAATTGAAGAATCTTTTACACCATTTTAGAGTGTTAGTCGAAATAGAATCACCAGTTATGAAAGTGATTGGCCCAGCTGCCCATAATCCCTTATGGCTCCAGTTAAAGGCAGATATATTGGGTTGTGAAATTCAGGCATATCCAATTAAAGAAGCCGTGGTGAAAGGTGCAGCATTTTCATTAGCTAGCAGGCAGGGATGGGTTACGGAGAATTCCTTTGAGGAGAAAGTAGTATATACTCCAAATAAAGAAAAGCATGCATTTTTTCAAGGGAAGTTCGAGGAGTATTATTGGCCAATTTTTGATTGGAAGAGGGAGTTGGAAGAAGAGGGAAAGAATTGATTAATGCTCATTTAGAATTGGAAAGTGATCCAGCCTTTGTTGGAGTATTTTTAGAAATTTGAGCAACTCCAAACAGATGCAGTACAGTGGGAGTTTGACTAAATAATAAAAAGGGAACGGTTCTTGAAGCACATGAACCGTCCCTTTTTCATTAATATTTTTCATCTAAAATATCCTGATCTTCTTGTAGAGAACTAAATAAATCTAGTAATAGTTTAATCATTGTTTTCTCCATCCTTTTCTTCCAAATTTGTTCTATATATTTATTAACATGATGTTTTTCAGAGCAGTAAGTAATTGTTTATGTATGGAATATATCAAGGCCAGCTTAATTTTTCTTTAAGAACCACATCTAATCTAGGTGTCAGGCACCACAAAAGGACAAAGAAAATAAATGGTGTTTCTGAGACGAACAAAGGAAGAAATAAACCATTCATTTTATGGATTCTAAGTGAAGCTGCTGCTATTTACTTTATACAATACAGATTATCTTAATCATGTAGTTTGGGAATATTGTAAAATAATGTCGAACTATTCATCTTTCCCTGTTGGACAAATGTTTAGTAAAATATAGATAGTGGATTTTCAGTAAAGGTAAACCATTCAAAAGGATGGGACACAAAGCAACAGATCTAAGGTGTAAACTATGATGGCTGTGCTGCCTGAAATATTTTTATATTTTAGGGGGAATGGGAAATGCTAAAATCACTATTTTGCTTTTTTAAAAAACATCATAAATACAGTTATTACGAAGATCATTGTGTTAGATGTGGTAAAAAGAAACCGCATATCCAGGTGTCAGGCACCGTAAAAGGACAAAGAACATAAATGGTGTTTCTGAGACGAACAAAGGAAGAAATAAACCATTTTATGGATTTCATGTTCAAAAGAAATAGTATATCGTCATATCGGAAATTATAATTAAATAAATGATAAGGAGGTATGTTTATGCTAGATCCAGGTAATGTGGTCAGACCGTGAATTTGAGTTCAAACCTCATAATAATACAAAGTTATGATTTATTTCTCTGTGAAGGGAATAAGTAGAGAGGATAATTATAGCTCTTTTTTGGGATTTGGTGTAATAAAGAAGGAATTATTGATGTAAGTATGGTTATATCTCTAATTTTACTTTTATTTCTAGCTCGTATTCGACTTTTCTAACAATATCTTGCCAATTCCCTTTTTCTTTTATTTCTTATCTTAGTTTTGAGAATGCATTTAATGATACCTAAGAAATGAGTTTAGTAAACTAATCATATGATTACTAATGTCAAAGTTAGAAAATAAACTCTAGGTCACAGTGACGCCCCGAAATTTGTCGAAGATTGATAGAAAATTAGATTGTGTGAGTGATAAACTGAAATAGTAGTTTGTATTTGGCAATCAAAAAATGGTTCTTACGAAGGTCTGGTGACCAAGTATTTTGGATATTAGATTCATTCTCGCTGCACAGTGACGCCCACCGAAAAATCTTGATTCACAGGAAGGTTTCACAAGAGTGTTTTGTGGGATTGTACTAGGGTGATTATTGCAGATGAAATGAGCCACTCTATAGTTAAACGATTAGTCTTAAATATAAATTCATGAAGGCTTCTTGTATAATTTGTTGTATGCGTTCAAGCATAACACTAATATATAGGAGGTTGGAGTCTCTGAAGAAGATACGAATAGTGATTTTGATTTTTAGGATAAATCGAGTTTGATATATTTCTTATTGAAAAACTGTCGTCGAATATATATATAGTTATAAATGAAAATAAGCAAGTAATACACCCTTGTAGATATACTTGCTTCTTTTCGTTTAAACATTCTTACAAATTACTGCTTGTATTCGCCCCGAAATTACTTCCAATTAACGCAACTCTTTTTGGAGTAACTCCTTTATAGTAACCTTTATATAGTAGATTATAAGGAACCTTTATACCAACACTACGGTTGTCAAAAACTCCAGTCCCACCTAAGACATAAGCTTGCCAAACAATTTTCGAACAATATGTTGGGTCTAAGCCTTTCAAATTAGTTGTAATTGAATAGCTAGCATTCGCATGATTTCTCACATAACTAGTAGCCCAGTTTGCTGCCGTTTTTGCTTTAGTAGAGCTATTTATACGAACTACTTTAGTATTTTTATATTTACTAAACCAATCTTTTAAACTCAAATTTCTTGGGTTTGCTTTAGTATTTGCGATTGATGAAAACATTATACCGTTGGATGTAACAATTCCCGCATGTCCTGAAAATCCACTTGAACTTGTACTGTTTGTAACTAAGATATCTCCTGCTTTTGCTATAACCTTAGTACCAGGATATGTATATGTAGCAGCTGCCATAGTACCAAAAGAACCAGGTGACTGGGCAGGAACAGATATTACTTCTACTTCTTCTGTTGTAGTTAACCCATATTCACTAAGTTCTTCATCGTCATTTACATCAACTTCTTCTAGAGTACCTAAATTGCTATCAATACTACCTACAAACTCTTCGTAAGATAGATTGGGATCTATTACTCCTTCTTCTTGAAGACTATCAAACTTTTCGATTGAAATAACGTCATTATTTTCTTCCGTTTCAGACGCCTCAGCTTTTCCATTAAAACTAAACGAAACTATTAGAAGAAAAGCCAAAAAAGAAAATAAAATAAATTTACACTTTTTCATTACTAAATTTCCCTTTTATGTAGTATTATAATACTAGATTAATATAACACAAAAAGTATAAAGGAGGAATAATAATTAGTAAAAAAATGTTTATAATTTCATTTATTTGTATAATTTTAGTGTTATTTGGAGGTTTCAAGATTAATGAATTCTTTAATGGGAATAAATCAAAATTAGAAGAGGCTAAAAAAGATGTATATGATTATTTGATTGAAAAAGAAGGTTATAAGGAAGATGACATCTTAGAAATTGAACCGTCATATAGTTTTGTTGAAGCTCCTGAAAATGCTTATTTTGCATTCGTGAGATTTAAGGACAATCCTAGCGAGAAAGTTTACTATTCTCGCACTGTAAGAGATGATGAGACTATTATTAGTAGAAATTAATATATTGTGGGGAGGTGAAGCGTGAGATTCCAATAGAACCGGCGTTTATTGGGGCGCTATCCCTTGTTCGGTTGCGAGTGGGGGAATGGATACTACCTGCTGTTATTGCGGCAAGGGTACTTGGGATCAAACGAGTGTATTTACCTTATAAAGTATGGTCACAGGGACGCCTCGAAAAATCTTGATTCACTTTGACTTGTCGATTGATATTCATTTGGAAATGAATATCAATCGACAGAGAGGTGATAGTCGGACTGTACTTTCGCTGTTTTCCATTTAGACGTTTTGTAAGGTTGGGATGGTAGAGGGGAAAATGCGAATTTCTCCTCATCCTCTGGTGTAGAACTAACTCATGGTCACAGTGACGACCCGAAATTTGTCGAAGATTGATAGGGAATTAGATTGTGTGAATGATAAACTTAAATAGCGATGATTATTGCAGATGAAATGAGCCACTTATGAGGAGTTTTGAGCCAGTCATTGCGGAGAAAAGAGCCGCCCTTTGCGGAAATTGCGAGCCATCACTTTAGGTCACGGTGACGCCCCGTTTCGTTCGCAATTTGTGTGCTGATTGCATTCATAACTATATCCTTCCTCTCCATTTGACATCCATTATTTCTGAAGTTGATTCTCCATTGATTTTGCCAGTTCATTTGGCTCTACTATTCTACTACATCAGCCAATAAAGTAATGTTTACAGCGACTGAAAATTAATTCCACTCACTTTTGCTGTTTCTGTTAAATCTACTAAAATACCATCTGCAATAGCATCTTCTCTTCTCATAGATATGATATTATCTAAAAAATATTTTCTAATTCAATTTTTCAGCCTTTCCATTAAATAAAAAAGCCACCTCTAATTAATTAGAAAGGTAGCTCTATATTTTAATACTATTTTAACTTAGTAACTTGAATTAAAATACCTGCTAAAACAAGTAAAAATCCTATTGTTATTGGTATTAATGAGAATATTACCAAGTTTCCTGCAAAAACAGCCGGGTCACCAGCTTCAGAATACATAGTGAATTCCATTCCAATCTTCTGACTCAGCAAAATCAATAATAAGCCAAGTATTTCTAATACAACACTAAAAACACTAATTTTTTTTCTCATTTTTTCACCACTTTAAACGTAATTGTGCATAAGCTTTGAATTGTGTATCGAAACTCTTTTTAACTTCGGGAGCTTTAAAGGATATTTCTAAACTTCCATCAACACCGCTTGTTCCACCAGTAGCTCCAATAGAGAAAGAATCAACGCCAAAGCTTACATTCTTCGTTTGATGCATATAAACGGCTCCGGCATTTAACCATTTTGTATTCCAAGTTGTGTCTTTTTCTAATTTCACCTGCATTGTTTGAACAATATCTTGTACTTCATATACATCCCAATCATCTTTTAAATTCTGGACTAAACTAATTCCTGTTTTATTAACATCCCATAGGTTAGCTTCATTCACTCTATCATACGTATATGTAATTACTTTTTTCTTACCATTCCATGGATTTACTCCAGTTGCTACTTGTGTTCCATATAGTGACGACAAAATATAATTGTAATCATCTGTTGAATCCCAAGCTACAGATATAATATCTTTTAGTCTATTTGCAGGAACCTTTTTCCAATCCATTTTAGCAGTTAGTAAGAAAGTATTGCTTGTTAATTTTTTTATAGTGATAGTTAACTTTTTATAGTTACTGTTACTATTAGTGCCTGTTGTACTGGAAGCCAATCCTCCATCATCTGCAACTGCAAACAGTGAAACAGAATCATTACTTAAAGCTTTTTGTTTAATTGATTGGGCAGCTTTACTATCATCTTCTAATATTTCTTGAGTATTTTCTTTCAATTCAGATACTTCTTCATTAAACTCTGCTTGTGTTAAAATTTCTTGTTCCGTATCAATAACTTCAGGGTTTTCTTCGTTAACCCAATTTTCATCCTCAAAGTATTCAGTCGTTTTTATGAATTCTGTGACAACCTGTGTGTCTAAAACGGCTTCTTCTTTTGTGGCATTATATTGTTCTTCCGTCATGTTATTAATATAATCATCTATATATCCTAACTCTTTTAATCTGTTTCTCTCTGTATCTGAAATAACGACACCATCACTAACACCATTTACATTACCTTCTTTTTGTGTTTCGTTTGTTTCTGCTTTTACTAGATTATTACTAGAAACAATAATTAAAAAAACGACTGCACAAATTAATAGTTTTTTTAAAAACATTTTTGTAATATATTACCTCCTAATTATGATAGATTAAATATATGACAGAAATTGCAAAAAGTAAACAAAGTTCTAAAAATTGCAACTTTTTTATGAAACGAATTTTTCGTTTACTTAAAAAACACCACTACAGGTTTGGTCACAGGGACGCTCCGAAATTTGTCGAAGATTAATAGAGAGTTAGATTGTGTGAGTGTGATGAACTGAAATAGCAACTGAATGGTGTAAGGGTGGTTGGTTGTTGAGCTTTCTTCCTTTTAGGAAAGGAAGAGATGATCATAGAAACATTTCTTAAATTTCTTCATGAAGTTCAGAAGGTGATTACAGCCACATAATTTCACCACTCTTGCCCATGCTTTTTACAAGGTAAGCGTCAATAAACTAGGCCCCACCTATTAATTTAGATGGAGCCTAGTTTAGTTGGCAAGCAAAAATTTTTATCACTTGCCAACTGTTCTTGTAGGATAACTTTAGTAATTCACTGAAAACCTAAGAGCCTTTCTTAAATGTAATATGGAGGGGGGCATTCAAAATATGTACCTCCTTTAATGGTGTTGCTTGCTGCTTTGTTTGGGCAATATATTCAAGTGGGACCGAAAATTATTTCATTTTATTATTTACAATTTTTTTATATACTACTTTGTATATTCAAATCGTACTAGAAAAATCAAGAAACTGCTGTTTATTTTAAAAGCTTATTTATTCAAATTAAAGAATCAAAAAAAGAAGATAAGCACCGAACCAAAAAATGCTCTAAATAAAGGTATGGTTACTTTTCCCCGAATTTATACATGTGTACTAATAGGGGCTCGCTGCACAGGGACGCCCCGAAATATGTCGAAGATTGATAGAGAATAAGATTGTGTGAATGATAAATTTTGGAGGGTGTTGGCGTTTTGCCTTTTCCAATGGCGAACCAAGATTTAAAAAGTAGACAATTGTAACCGTCAAGTAGAAATGGTTCTTACGCTAATTAGATGAAGTGCACCAAACAAATAAAGGTACACGTTTATGTTTACTTAAAACAATGAGTAAACAACTCACTATACATGTACTTTCAATTAGTATATTATTACGTTATAACAGTATTACGTAATAATTGTATAAACGGTAAGATGCTTGCATATAATAAGGAGGAGAACAAAATGGCGGTGACTAATGTGGAACGTAAAATTGTACGTATCGGCAATAGCCTTGGTATCACATTACCACAAGAAGTGCTTGATCATCTGAAGGTGAAACAGGGCGATGAAATCAAGCTACAGCTTGAGAAGGATGGTACCGTATCCTTTAAACGACAAAAGAAACTGAATTACGATGCGTTAGATGGTATTGACCAGGATTTCCTTGATGGTATGCAGGAGTTATTCGAAAACTACGATCAGACGCTCAAGAATTTGGTGGATCGTTAAATAAATGGTCAGGTATTTACATCAAAAAGAACTCATCCTCATCAATGCTATGTTAATTAAAAGATACAGTCCTGGAGAGCAAATGGGGGTTAAGGACACAGCACTATTGGATAGTGCCATCAACCGGCCAAAACAAAGTGCTTTCGGTGAAGAAGCTTATCCTACCATCTGGTTAAAAGCTGCCGCATTATACAGCAGCATTGCCCAAAACCATGCTTTTCATAATGCAAACAAAAGAACTGCGTTTGCTGCAATGAAGCAATTTTTATGGGTCAACAGCTATCAGTTCGTTGCCCCTCAGAAAGAAGCAGAGGACTTTACTGTAGAATTGGTGGCAACAAAACCACCGATGGATATTCAGGAAGTTGCTAAATGGATTGAGAAACATACAAAAGAAAGATAAAAGGTATATGTAAATGTTTATGTTTGCGTATACCTTTTATCTTAATTACTCAACTTTCGCACCTTGAATAAAGATCCTGTTTCTTGAGGTCACAGGAACGCCCCGAAAAATCTTGTTTCACAGGTATGTTTCACTTTGATTTGTCGATTGATATTCATTTGGAACGGAATATCAATCGACAGAGAGGTGATAGTCGGACCGTACTTTCGCTGTTTTCCATTTAGACATTTTGCAAGGTTGAGATGGTAGAGGGGAAAGTGCGAATTTCTCCTCATCCTCTGGTGTAGTCACTGTGTGACCATGAATTAATGATTCTCCTCCAATTGTAAAATCACTTTCGTAAAAACTATAAAATCATTAATGTGTTTTTCTAGAATCGCCTCTAATATATCTAGCTCTAACGTCTGGTAGTCATGTACAGCAATATTTCGGAATCCGACCATATTCATCAATGTATTTGCTAAGCTTTTTTCAATTAATCCAGCATTTAGTAGCAATTTAAATGCTTCACGACTCGCTTTTGGTACTCCAAGCTTGCGTTTACTGACAATATGCATCGCTAAATCGATGCTCGCCTCACAAGCACGTTGAATATTTAAAATGATACTATCCTGTTTTGTAAAGTCCGTTAAGTTTGCAGGATTGTCCTCGTACACTTCATGAATACGTTTAACACAACGTTCAATTGTCGTCGCTTTATTTAAAATAACATCATTCATTGCCGAATACACTCCCTCTTTCTTTGATCGCACTAATAATTGTAGCACGCTGCTCACTTAACGTAGCATACATGCTATAAGCACGCATTTTTTGGCGTGTAAATTCGTTCTCGTCATGTATATAAATCGGATTACCTTGCTCAAAAATCTGCATTGTAAATACTGTATCGATTTGTTTAATGTCGACTAAATCGACTTCCCGACCGGCAATTGCAGCAAGCTCAGAAGCGAGCATAAAACGTTCATAAGATGATAGCTTCTTGTCACTGAAATAAGCAAGATCGATATCACTTGCATCATGTGTCGTGCCTTTAGCGAATGAACCAAATAGAATGACGAAGGCTGGGTTTGTTTCTAGAATGATTTTATCAACTAACTTCTTTTGTATTTTTTCTTTTAGCATGCTTATCACCGTCCTTTCTCATATTATAAAGCTTATAAGGATAAACCGCACATATAGGGATAGGGACATGGGGTCAGGTTCCTTGTCCCAAACTCTAGAGATACACCGAAAAATCCTGTTCACACTCACAGGAAGATATCTGTGGGATTGCAGATGGAAAAATATACGATACCAAAAAGGTAATAGATTAGGAGCTTAGTTCTTGGTCACAGTGGCGTCCCAAAATAGATAAATTTTCTTTTTCTAATCTAGGGTTAAATGAACAACTAACTGTTTGAATTTCCCCTTGTCCAGCAATAAGATTGGTAATCCCTTTTTCACTTAGGCATCTTTTTAAGGTATTTAATGTTTTTTGAATTATCATATTTATCCTCCAATGTTAATAGCTAGACCACCAAGAATTAACAACTTGTTGATGAATTTCTCTTGGTAATGGAAAGAGGTTATTAAAGGTATTTTTACCACCATACTCTCTAGGAGTAACATGATGAATATCATAATTAAACCAATTCCATTTTGGATTACCATACTTATCAATATAGGCCTTAATATATTTGTTTCTTTGTGTACTACTATCCCAAGTTACTCGTTTGTTAATAGGTACAACAGACATATTAGCCTTTGGTGGTCTAGGCATATATTTTTTATTGTGCTTATTTTGAATGGTTGGATATATGGCTGCTTTTTTATTGGCTAAGACTGGTTTTAATTGACCTGTTGTAGTTTTTGGATAGGAGCCTAACCATGCAGCGGTTGTAACACTTCTAGATATCCAAAATCTGTATTGATGATTTCGCTCTGAAAAAGAGAAAAAGTTACGGTACGACCTATACAATGGTAGAGTCATTGACATAATACAATCAAGAGACAAAGATGACGTTGTCGCTTGGCTCGCTGAATTTCCAAATTTGAAATATGTTTCAAGAGATGGATTTCATACATATGCTTCTGCTATTCGAGAATCTCATCCAAAAAGCACATCAGTAATCGATTTCATTTAGTGAAAAACTTGACGGATGCGATCACGCAATGCATTTATAAATTTTTATCCGCACGAATTGCCATTCCTTTGACAAAGGAAAAGAAGGTGATGAACGAATTACTGAGTAGTAAACCTTCGCAACGTGATAAAATTCTACTGGTTAAGTCCTTGGCTTCTCAAGGACGAACGGCACAAGAAATCAGATTTCTAACGAAATACAGTCTTCAAACAATTCGAAAATATATTAGAATGACCGAAGAAGAAATCCCCCAAAATTCAGATGATCGACGTGACCGTAATCATAAGGAAGCTATTCAAAAGATCATGGGTAGAGTCGAAGAAGTAAGGGCCTTACAGAAAAAGGGATATAGTATAAGAAAATAGTAGATAAGACAGGCCATACAAAGAAAACAATAAAAAATTATTTATCTCCCGACTTCAACCCTATCCATGGTCAATATGGTGTACGGCGTCCGGGAAAACTGTCTCCATTTAGAAATGAAGTCATTTCATTGCGCTCGAAAGGAACACCTTATAAAGACATCTATACAACCCTTTGTAAAAAAGTATATACAGGTTCTATAGCTGCCATTAGGCAATTCATAGCGAAGGAAAAAAGGCTACAAAGAGATTTAAAAGACTATGATGCCATCAGTTCTACTGAAATCATAGAAAGAATATGGCTATTAAAGTTACTCTATAGGCCGCTAGAAAAAGTGAAAGCACTCACCCATGAACAAGTAAAGAACGTTGTTCAGAAGTATCCTTTATTGGGCAAATTGCATCATTTAGTTTGGTATTTTAAAGAGATTCTTCTTTCAAGGAAGGAAGATTCCTTACAGGCATGGATAACAGAAGCTGAAAGCCTCGAACTAAGTGAATTAACTAGTTTCTTGAACGGAATAAAAAGGATATAGATGCAGTAAAAAATGCATTTATGCTTCCCTATAATAATGGATTAGCTGAAGGAAGTGTCAATAAGTTAAAAACTATCAAACGCATCATGTATGGTAGAAACAGTTTTGAACTTCTAAGTAATAAATTATTACTGCTTGAATCACGCAAATTCAACTAACCTTGGAAAGAACCTATTTGACGCTTACCTTAATCTGCAATAATCATTGCTATTTAAGTTTATCATTCACTCAATCTAATTCCCTATCAATCTTCGACAAATTTCGGATCGTCACTGTGACCATGAGTTTAAGTTCCCTCCAAAGTTTATTAATATCATTCAACAGTGCTTTATAATGATCCTCCTAAAATACTTTTTAACTAGCCTCCCAATTGTGTAAGTACCTCTTCTCACAAACTATTTACACTCTAACATTAAATGGTAAAATCTCTTTGTTTCTCACACAATAGACTCAAAATAATATCCTATTCCGATACGATGACAACAGCTATTTTAAGTTGCTATTCATGAGGCGTCGCTGTGATCTAGAATTTAACACATCAACCTTTCAATAAAGGTAAAAAGGGATAGGTACATTTCACTAAGTAAGAAATGTACCTATCCCTTTTTCTATTTACATACAAAACTATCAATATTATAATACTAGTATCGCTAGAGTGATTAATTGGTTACTCAGTATACCCAATACCTAGTAATCCTTACAAAGTGTTGGCGCACCTTGTAAGACTACTACGATATTTTATTTATACTTCTTGATTCTCACTAGACTACTGTCAAATGCTTGTTTAAATTCCAGAACTCGCTTACTTAATTTATGTTTGATAACATCATTATAATTTAGCGTTTACAATAAATTTACTACTATCAATAATATAGGTCGGAGAAACATAAGTTTGATTATTATCCCCTAAATCAAATTTGTATTTTGCACCAAAATAATATGACTGAAATACGAATTTTGAGCAATAATTCACATCAATTTTATGTGTTGCAGAAGTTATAGAATAGCTTTTTACTTTATTTAAGTTATTTTTAGCCCAAGTTCCTGCCAAAAAACGATTTCCTGATGAGGTGTTTGGTCTATAAACACCAACAGTATTATTGTTGAACCGGTCAACAAAGTTACTAATTGAATTTACTTGAGTAACATCAGACCATTTTACAACATCATAGACTTTATAATCTGGCCCTACAATACCAACATGTCCAACATAATATGTATCCCATCCTGAAAACATTTTTGTCCCAATTATATCACCTACTTGCACAGTTGTGCTTGTACCTGGATACTTAGGAGCTCCACTACCTGTATTACTATCAGCAAAAGTACTAAAATCATCCGCATAAGAAGAGAATGGAAAAAGTAATATAATTATAAAAGCAAAAAAGAATCCTAGAAATATTTTTTTCATTAATAACCTCCTATTATATTATTATAGTATCTTTAATATAAATACTATTATATAATTAGAATTGCATTAAATCCCATTAATTGGAATATATCAGGAGGCTATTTTTTGAAAAATATGAAAAAAACAACTATTTTTACTATATTAATTTCTTTTATTGTAATTCTCTTAGTCTCTCTATATTTTTTCAACAGTTTCTCAAACAAAAAAAATCAGGTTAGACTCTCTCTAGAAGATCATTTATATGAAAATATGGATTATTCCAAGGATGATATTAAAAGCATTGATATTAATAACGCTATGTTCGGTTTTCATGCAGTTGTAATTTTCAATGATGAAAGTGATATAGCATATACATACATGTATAGACCTGAAAATAAGACCGTTTATCAACATTCTGTAAATAAAACTAATGGAGATGATGCTTCTGATACCGAGCTTAAACATTTAGAAGAGGAACCAAAATAAAATAATTTTAAACCCTTGGTGCATACTCTTGGTCACAGTGACGGCCCGAAATTTGTCGAAGATTGATAGAGAGTTAGATTGTGTGAATGTGATAAACTGAAATAGCAACTGAATATTGTGAGGGTGGTTGGTTGTTGTGCTTCTTTCCGTTTAGGAAAGGAGGTGATAATCATGGAAACATTTCTTGAATTTCTTCGTGAAGTTCTGAAGGGGATTGTGCGTGAGATAAGCGCCTATTTCTTTCGGAAGAACATATTAGAAAACAAGAAAACCACCCTACGCCGTCGCAAGCAAAAGGGTGGTTCTCGACCAAAATAATATTTAATTGACAACCACACCCTGACGGTAGAGGTTGCAGGGAGAAGTGTTCGCGCACTTCTCTTTTTCATTATATACGTTTATTATATAGCTTATAACAATTGCTTTCAACTATGTGTCAAAATTTAGGTCACAAGCAAGAAAGCCAGCAATGCCTAGTATACCTACAACCATTACGATGAAAATGCTCATTCTCATTAAACCTCCATTCCTATTGCTAGTATATGAATATTTATCACGACAACGCGGAATTAACGTAGAATTCTGAAATGACTGACTGTTATAATTATAACAAATTTATGGAAACAGAGATGCCATAAAAAATTATGTTTCATGGGAGGGGGATAGTGTGATGCATTTTGAATTTGAACAGATTAAGTACAGTTTGTTTCTCTGAAGGCTGTCTAGAATATAAATTTAATTTCTAAAATAACAATCCAATTCATTATTTATTCGAGAAAAGCATAGAGGAAGTTTTGCGTTATCTTGGTAGTGAAATAATGAATGGCCACGTGATTATTATCGTCTTCTAAATATTTTTCGAAGTAAGAAAAATATTAGTATAGTTAAAAGGAATGCTAGTCTGAAATACCCAGGTATTAAGCCGATAATCCATATACTTGTTGTGATAGTTGCAAATGATAAATATTCTATATACTTAACATGTTGCCATTTCTTCTTGTTTAGTAGAATGATCATATATGCAATGATAGGTGCTACTATTGATATAAAGTATATAAATTTTTCTTTTGTGTACCATGGATTTCTTTTCATTTTTATACCCATTCTTTCTTTTATTTTATAAAAATAAGGCTTATAACAGTTAAAAACTTATGCTTGTAGAATCTAAATATATTAATGTAGTATAAATACTATTACTTTTGCTCCAATTCCTGCTAAATAAAACATAAGACTGATAGTGGATTGAAGATATGTCCCTTTGCTCTTGGTTTCTTTCGGAAAACTTTATATTAGTAACAATATGTCTTTTTAAGGAGATGATCGGATGCTTAGTGAAATAGTAGAAACTTTAATCATTCTGTGGGCAGGAAAAGATATTAGTTATTATCCGACCGAGGAACAAAAGAATCAGAATCTAAAATTACTTAGAAACGAACAATGGTTTAAAGATTTATTTTCAGAGCATACAGAGCTGTTTTTGAAGAATAAAAAGCTCCGTCATTTTATTGGAGCAGTTAACCCCCAAATAATCTTAGCTAATCCAAAAAAGAAAAAAAGGTTTGAAGAAGATCTAATCTATCTTATAAAGATTATAGAAAAACATCAAAAATAAGATTGAGTGAAGGAAGCGGATTTAAAAGAGTCACAAAAATACGAAATATGCGCGGCCTTTGGGCTGCTTTATGTTGTTATTTAAGCCTTTCACAGCATGTATTGACTAAAAAATAACAGAATAGAACATAATAAACACATGTAATTTAATACATAGAATAATACACATTTAAATACACATTATAATACACAATTTCATATTTATAGTATATAATGGGAGGTGAAAACAATTATGAAAGAAAAGGAGATGAGTAAATTGTCTGCCAAAGCAATCGAAGAAGTACAAAAAATCCGTCATGGTTTCCAAATGGGGAGCAGAGTAGGAGTCACACAGCTAGGTCGATCCACACAATGGCGTGAAGATTTGGACCGATTAGCTGCAATGGAGGTTGTGGATCGTAACGAAACAAAAGCAATTTTACTCAAGCCGGAAGTGTATCAAGCGATGATCGAGTATATGTCCTTATTAGAACGTAAAAAAGAAGAATTAGAAGTAGAAATCGAAACAGCAGAAGTGGAACAGCTATATGGATATCGTTTAAAACGCAAAGAAGCAGAGTATGTTAGGGGTGGAAAAGAAGCTGCAGAAGATGCGGTTACCCTTTTCTTATCTAATCCAGAAAAGTTTAGGTCTCCACTAGATGATGATAAGTAATGCCAAGATAGCTGAAACGATTGCTCAAATTACTACCATATCGGGCATTCAACATGTACCGACAGATGTTATTACCGACGTTATAAATTTAGCAAATGCTTTTCCGAACGATTTCGATTTCGATTCCGCCGCTGACAATGTTATTCGATCGATTATTCAAATTAAAAGAAACCCCCATATCGGAGGACTGCTCCGAGATAATTATGTGGGTTATCGTTCTTTTCATTATCAAAGTAAAAGAGTAAACAAGCACCCAGCCGATATGCGTACCATATATCGATATCGTGAAGATAATGGAGTTATCTATCTTCATGGATTTGGTCACTGTCATAATCCGGATAGTGTCTATAAAAGATTTCAGGGCAGATAACAATCCTTTACGGGACTGTCAAATGAGGCTGGGACATAAGTATTTCAATCAAAAACAAACACGAACTATAATGTAATTAAATTACATTATAGTTCGTGTTTGTTTTTTAGAAAAAGGTTTAAAAACGAAGTGAAATGGAGCGGAGGACGCTCGACTCCTGTGGGAAATAGAGGAAAGGCTGAGACCCCGCAGCGCAGCGAGGAGGCTTAGCTTCCTCCCCGGCGCATCGTGCGTCCGTAGCGCAATGGAACGACTTAGTTTTTACACTTATCTAGATTTAAAAACATAGATAACCATCATGAGAAAGTAGCCTTATTTAAGAGATAAATTAAAGATTGTTCGTCTTTAAAGATTAGTTATTTAGTTTTGTCCCACCTTCTTTTTTATATGGGACAAGATGCCGGATTCCTTGTCCCATATAATTACTTGGAAGAAAAACGATTGAATTATCATAGGTTTATTCCATAAACAGTATTATAATGGATGGTATATCCAGTTAATGGATTGTATTGTTGGATATTTATGAAATTTGTATTAGTTCTTATTATTTATTATGAAGAGAATTGAAGGGATGGTTTTACTGCATCCTTGTCTTTATAAGATATAATAGGAAAAATCATAGTTGTTAAAATGTAATCAAGGATAGAGGAAAGATTATCTATTAAAGAATTCAAACTACAGTAATCGAAACAAGTTCTAATGGATGGAGTAAAGTAAAGGTGAATAATAAAACAGGATGGGTTTCTAGTAAATATCTATCTACCAAAAAACCAGTCGTTACAGAAAGTACTTCTCCTAAAGAAACTTCAACTTCTGATTCTAAAAAGCCCACTACACCTACTCAAAGCACGCCTGCATCTAGTGGTAACGTAGCGGATCAACTGAAAACGATTGATGCAAACCAACAACTAATTCTCGTTACAACAAATGGATCGAGTACAAGTTCCGCAACCATTCGTACATTTGAAAAGGATTCAAAGGGAAAATGGACCCAGTTACTTAACATTGCAGGCTATATTGGTAAAAAAGGATTCGCTACTCCTTCCGCTATGAGTGAAGGCGGGAAGAAGGCTCCAATCGGAAAATATACAATTGGGACAGCATTCGGGCGTTATGATAACCCTGGTACTAAATTACCTTATCGGAAAATTACGAGTGATGATGTCTGGATAGATGATCCTAACTCAGAGCTATACAACACTTGGCAATCAAAAAGCAAAACCCAAGACCAGTGGAACAGTGCCGAAAACATGAATATTGCAGCTTACAATTACGGATTTGTGATTAATTACAATACAGCACGAACTCCAAATAAAGGGAGTGCGATTTTCTTCCATGTTAGCAGTAGTTACACTCTCGGTTGCACCGGTACATCTCAAGCAAACGTAATAAGCATCTTAAAATGGCTAGATCCAGGAAAAAATCCTGTAATTATCCAAACCCCTGTTTCAGGATTAGGAAACTACTAATAAAGGGATGGTTTCAGCAACTCCTCGCATATCATGTTTCACGAGAATTTTAGACTTTTCCTGTCTAAGTTTAAAAAAATCCTGATTATAAAATTGGGATTTTTTTAATTATAGAAGATGGAAGACGGTTTTCTTATAGTGTCATTTATTAAAATCATTAGTTTGATTTTGAATGTCTATCCCAATAAAATTTAACGCACAAAAAATAGCGACTGAACTATTGCTGGTTGGCTGTTTTGCTTTTGAATATTAGAAAATAAGAAAAAGCTCACGGAGTTTATGTTGGTTACAATAACACAGAATATGGATATCATTCACACTTTACTACGGGGGAACTTATGAAAATTCATTATTATTTAGGCTGGTTTAATAATTTTTTCCCAGCGAAGTTGAGCAGGGTATTACAGGAGGATATAACCGATAGAAAATCACTTGTGATGATTAGCTCAGATCCATTTTTTTATGAAATGGATGGTGCTACGGAGCGTTCGTGGTTTGACCAGGCTGGCATTATGTTTGATGAATATCATTTAATAAATTATCGAGTACAGAAGGAAGAGGCCAATAGCATCATTCAAAATGCCTCCGTTATTTTCTTATTGGGCGGAGATACGATTAAACAAAATGAGTTTTTAAGGGATTATGAATTGTCTGTTGCTATTAAAAAAAGCAGAGCTGTTGTAATGGGAGCGAGCGCTGGTGCAATTAACATGTCTGCTAAGTGGTTATGCTCGAAAAGCTTTGGCTATAACATTGAAACCAGTTCTGTTTACGAAGGAATCGGTCTGGACGATTTTTCCGTCCTGTCTCATTTTGATCTTGAAAATAATCTTCCATTGGTTCAAGACGAACTATCTCACTTATCGGAAGAAATGAATATTTACGCATCGAACAAAGATTGCGCAGTACGTGTAAAGGACGATAAAGTCGACATTTTAGGCAATGTCTATTTAATTTCCCGCTCAATGATTCAAAAACTAGATGAGACGCTCTGAATTTTTGATTATAGGGATGAGCTGAATAATCTTGTTTTACAGGAATATTTCGCGGCTGTAACCCACTGCAAGAATAGTCAAACTAGTAAAATACTATCCTCAGAGTAGCCATCAATAGAAGAAGCAAAGGGAAGAAAGTTAGCTTATTGCAAACTTCTAGGGGCAATGGTAACGCCCCTAGAAGAAAAAGCCTCTATTAGCTATTCGTATGATATTTCATTTACCTACATAAGGTTACTGCTTATTGTTCTTCCTCTTCCTGAAACAACATGTCCACCTCGTCCCTCACTTCCATAAGAAACGATGTTGCATCAATCTGCAATACATCACAAATGGCATGAAATAGTCCTGTGGCTGGATGGGAATGGCCAAGCTCGACATTGTTGACATGGTTGATACTAAAGCCTGTATCTTCTGCAAGTTTCTGTATGCTTACATCACGTATTTTTCTTCTATTTCGAATATGTCTACCTAATACGGTCATGTAAGTTTTGCTTTTATAAAGCTCATTAGACACGGTTATCCCTCTTTTTTCCTCATTATCTAAAGAGAAAAAAGTAATGACCATAAAGGATAATGTGTGTTTTTCTATATTTTTACATATTCAACAAGAAAATTTTCAAATAAAATGTTTTCTGAATAAATAATTGTATTCCTTACAAGACAATCTACTCATTAAGTGCCTTCTTGCATAACCAAGTTCGATACATTTGCTTTTCTAATATATGTAAGGATTCATTCATCTTTATTTCTCTGCCATTTTTAAATTGGATAATAGAACGATAGTTGCCTTTAGTTGGTTTAATTTCGTCGACATGATGGAAGAATATCCAACTGCAATGAGCTTGGTTTGGGGAGGTAGTTGGAAATGCATAGATGTTTTTTTGTGGATTAATGGGAATCGGAATTTTCTTATGAATGCCTGTCAAATAAGTCATTGAAGTCCTCCTGCCATTATACTCAGCGCCCCCTCGCTTTGCCGCTAGCTTAATTAATTCCAATGGCGTTTGTTTCACAAATAATTCTCGCTTTCCCTCCAGTACGATAGTCTGATAGTCTAGCTGAAAAGCAGGTGTTAGTGCATTTGTTTCTTCATTCACATTGTACGTAGTAAGAATTTCTTTCATTTTGGATACTCCTTTTTAAGTGGATTTTTTCATGGAGTAGGGAGGCGTGTCCCGTTATCTTAGGTGGGGATGGAGGAATTTCATTAGCAGAGATAAAGTATGTGTAATGGTGAGCAATTAATCCTATATGAAATTATAGAAAAAAGGTGAAAGTACTAGCTCTATTTTCTCACTAACAATATTAACCCTCCTTTTCTCCTATTATCTATAAAAAATAGGAATTGAAAACCAAGTATAATGGGTATTTATGTAATTTTCTGATTTTTTATATAAATATACTTCGTTTAGTGTTCCTTTTCACTAACTCGTATTTCATTTTAAAGTAATTTTTGTTAATCTAACTAAAGTAAGGAATATTATTAGTAAAATAGTTAGATAGGAATGAGGACATGAGTGATTTAATCGTTGCAGTGGGGAAAGTATTGTTTAAGGTTGTCGAGTGGCTGTTAGATCAGCTGTTGGGGGATACTTACACTCATTTTAAAACTAGAATTAGTAAATGGCTACAAAGGAAAATAAAGGGGAAGTCCAAAAGGTATCAAACCATTCAACAAGACGATGGGGTACTTTGGATAGCAGGCCGAAAAACAAATTTTGTCGTTAGCGGTGGTTCTGGAGAATTTGCTTATGATCGAAATTATATCCAGACAAGGTATGATGATGAGTATTTCGAATTGCCTCAAGAATTGAAAGAGCTGCGAGACAAGATTGAAGCAAGAGAACAAATGAAAAAAGAGCAAGGCCTAAAGCATATGTACAATACATATCAGGTAGCCTTAACCAATGCTTTTCAAACAAACACGGATATTATTGAAAAACCATATCCAGTTTTACATTTCAAAAGATCTGATTATTATAACTTTCAAGCAACGGTGGCAAGCCTAGACAATTACCAATTAAGCAGTGGAGAAACGATTAGAGAAAAATATATCGATCAAGCCATACAGGATTTACATGTGCCTTCCGATGTCTTGTCCCAAGGGATTGGAATCGTCTTAACAGTCGTAACCGCAGACGAAAAAATTGTTCTTACAAGAAGAAGAGCAGATACAGGCATTCGTCCAAATGAATTGGATGTTAGTGTAGTAGAAGCAATTGATCCATATCAAGATGCAGTAGAAAATTCCAACGGAGAGCAAAATTCCCGTAAAACCATCGATCTCTACAAAGTAGCTATTAGGGGATTAAAGCAAGAATTAGGGATTGTAGCTAGTCCAGATCAAATCCATCTCCTCGGATTTGGTGTAGATTTAGAATACTACCAATGGAACATCATAGGCACGGTAAAAACAGAACTTACCTCCAGCCAAATTATCGAATTAAAGTCATCCGGCATTCATGGCATTAACGAATTATCCAAGATAGAATTCATCCACCATGACCATATCAAGGTTGCAGAAGTCCTCCGTGATCAGCCATTATGGAGTACCGCTCAAATTGCTCTGTATTGGACGATGGTATATGACATGGGGAATCCTAATAAGGTTTTTGCGGATAGGACTTTTAAGTCGGTTTTTGGGAGAACGTAGGGTGATAGATTTACTTTAGGGGAAGGTGTGTACATCCTCTGAAGTTACATCTGATTGATCTTTTTATTAAGGAAAAGCAGCAATCTCTATACTATGTGTTAGAAAGGAACAAGATAAATGGCTTTTTTAGAAAAAATACAACCACACTTACTCAGTCCAGATTTATTAATCCAGGAAACGATTTTATACGCAATTAATGATTATCCTGCCCTTCCTGCTGATTGGACGGTTCATTTATTGCAGGAGGCTTTTTCAAATAAAGATAAGCTATCTTCTATTTTAATTCATATAGAAAATCAGCCAATAACGGAAGAAGCATTACAAATTTTGATGGAAAAGGTACCGACAATGGACCGAACAAAGGTTCATCTGGCTTTGAAATTATTAAACAATGTGGAACCAGCACTAGCGATGAAATATAAAGAGGCCTTAAAAGGGTTTATTCCCGAAGATAATTGGTCCTTATTTGAACTATTAGTAGGCGGAGAAGAAGAGGAAGTTTATGAGAAATATGGAGAAGTTATAAATGCTATGGAGACAGCAAGTACATTCCCGTATCTTCTATTTAAGCAAGCTAAATATATCGCGAATTGTATAGTGAAAAAAGGCTGGATTACAGAAGAAGAAATAGATATGGTTTTCGCTGAAGAAATAGAGAACCAGTGGTTTTCTTTCAATGGTATCCTAAATGTCTATATGGTTGGTTTGCTAAAAATAGAAAAGTATATTCCCCTTTTAGCAAGCTTGCTAGAACGAGAAGAAGACTCATTATTAGAAGAAGTTTCCACAGCCCTTATTAGCTTTCAATCTGACAAAGTGGTGACTGCTGTAGAACCTTATGTGAAGAAGTCTGAATCCGTTATTTATGCCGCATCTATAGTTGAAAATATTAAAACAGATTTGGCAGTTAAGGTGTTAAGAGAAGCTTATTCCACATTCAACGATTTGGAAAATCAAGACACAGTAATAGAAGCTCTTTGTCATCAATTTTCAGAAGATGGACTTCCGGAAATAAGCAAATATATGAAGAAGGAATACTTTTCCTCTTTTATTGATATGGAACATACTGCCTACAGTTATTATTCCATTTTGGGTTTCGACCATCCAGAATTAGGGGATTGGAAAAAGGCTGCGCTGCAAAGAGAGCTAGCACATCAAGCAAATTTAAACCAAAATAGAAGTGATAAAGAGCCTATTCGTAAAGAAAATAAGGTAGGAAGAAATGATCCTTGTCCATGTGGAAGCGGAAAAAAGTATAAGAAATGTTGTGGGAAATAAATTAAAGAGAGAAGGAAGCGATTTCCGTTGCTTCTTTCTTTAAAATGCAAACGTTTGCGTTATTTTTGCATTAAATACTAAAATTTTGAATTTTTTTCTTGTAAAATGGTAGATATATTACTATAATCAAAGATAAGTTTAGTGCAAACGTTTTAATTGGAAATGGGAGGTAATAAAATGAAAAAGATGTTTTCATTTGAATTTTGGCAAAAATTCGGAAAGGCACTAATGGTAGTGGTAGCTGTTATGCCGGCAGCTGGTATTATGATTAGTTTAGGAAAGTTAATTGCAATGATTGATGCTTCTGTTTTTATTACAATTGGAAGTGTTGTAGAGAACATTGGTTGGGGAATTATTGGTAATTTACATATTTTATTCGCATTAGCAATTGGTGGTTCATGGGCTAAGGAAAAAGCAGGTGGAGCATTTGCTGCTGGGATTGCCTTCTTATTAATTAATAGAATTACAGGATCTATCTTTGGTGTAACAAATGATATGCTTTCCCAAGAGGGAGCTTTTACGCATACTTTATTTGGAACGAAGATTTTAATAGATGGATATTTTACAAGTGTATTGGAAGCGCCCGCACTTAATATGGGTGTTTTCGTGGGGATTATATCCGGGTTTATCGGAGCAATTGTCTATAATAAATATTATAATTTCAGAAAGCTGCCTGATGCACTTGCTTTCTTTAATGGAAAACGATTTGTACCGTTTGTAGTTATTCTGTGGTCTGTTATCGTATCTTTAATGCTTGCAGTGATTTGGCCAACTATCCAAACAGGAATTAATCAATTTGGATTATGGATTGCTACCTCAAGTGAAAGCGCTCCAATCCTAGCGCCTTTTATCTATGGTACGGCAGAACGCCTTCTCATTCCATTCGGTCTACATCATATGTTAACGATTCCAATCAACTATACATCATTGGGTGGAACCTATACGATTATGTCTGGTGTGATGGCTGGTAAAGAAGTATTTGGACAAGATCCACTTTGGTTAGCATGGGCAAGTGATTTAGTGAATCTACAAAATGCAGGGGACACTGCTGCATATAACCAATTGCTATCATCTGTTACTCCAGCACGTTTCAAAGTAGGGCAAATGATTGGTGCTACTGCTATTTTAATGGGTGTGGCTGTTGCGATATACCGAAATGTTGATATGGATAAAAAGAAAAAATATAAGTCGATGATTTTTTCAGCAGCGATAGCTGTATTCTTAACAGGAGTTACAGAGCCTCTAGAATTCATGTTTATGTTTGCAGCACCATTACTTTATGTTGTTTATGCTATTTTACAAGGATTAGCTTTTGCCTCTGCCGATATTGTAGATTTACGCTTGCATTCCTTTGGGAATCTAGAGCTAATCACACGCTTACCAATTGCTTTTAAAGCAGGCTTGGGCGGCGATGTTCTAAACTTTGTGATTGTGTGTATTGTCTTTTTTATAGTGAGCTATTTCATTGCGAATTTCATGATTAAGAAATTTAATTTTTCAACACCAGGTCGTAATGGTAACTATGAAAGTGATGCAGATTCTAACAATACAGAGACTGGGAATGCTGGGCCTACTAACAGCCAAGTTTTAGAGATTGTAGCATTATTAGGTGGAAAAGCTAATATTACGGATGTGGATGCATGTATGACAAGATTGCGTGTATCCGTAAAAGAAATCGATAAAGTTGGCGACGAATCTTCCTGGAAAGCGGCTGGCGCAATGGGCTTAATTAAAAAGGATGGCGGTGTTCAGGCAATCTATGGTCCAAAGGCGGATATTCTGAAATCAGACATTAATGATTATTTGGAGCAAGGGGAATGAAATTATTAACGTTAAATACCCATAGCTGGATAGAAGAAAAGCCTTTGGAAAAACTCGAGGCGATCAAGGAGCAATTGCTGGCTGATCCATATGATGTAATTTCCTTGCAGGAGGTAAATCAGTCGATGGATGCAGAGGAAGCGGAGGTAGATTCTTTTTTCAATGCCCCGAATCAAGGTACGGTGATTAAAAAAGATAACTTTGCTTTTCTTCTCCAGCAGGAGCTGAAGAAAAACGGGCTCGAATATTATTGGAGCTGGGTTCCTAGTCATATTGGTTACGACCAATATGATGAAGGAATCGCCATTCTCACTCGATTTAAAGTAATAAATACAAGAGGGATATTGCTGTCACGCAAAGATGATTATACAGACTATCATACAAGAAAAGCATTGGAAGTTCGTTTTCAAGCAAATGATAGAAACTATTTTGTGTACGGATTGCATCTATCTTGGTGGCAGGATGAGACAGAAAGCTATCCTTTCTTGTATGAATGGAACAAGCTAGTAGAAGCCTGGGAAACGGAAGCGCAGAAAGGTGGATGTATCTTGTTGATGGGCGATTTTAATAACCCTGCCCATATCGAGAAGGAAGGCTATAGCGTTGTTTCCAAGCATCCGCTTTTAAAGGATGCTTATCTGGACGCCACCGTTAAAAACGGCAGCCATACAGTTGAGAAGAAAATTGATGGTTGGGAGAACAATAGTGATCTTCTTCGCATTGATTATATCTTCGTTTCTGCTAATCTATCTGTAGACTCATATGAAACGGTTTTTGATGGAAGAAAGACCCCGGTTGTGTCTGATCATTTTGGGGTGGGGGTTAGGTTAGAGTGACAGGCACCATAAAAAGACAAAAAGCATTATTTTGTCTTTCTGTGAAGGACAATGGGAAAGGAATCATTTTTTTGGTTCTTTTCCTATTTTTTTGTCTGGAAATGCAGGGATTTTGATTGTTAGGTAGAATGTTGTAATTTAATGTTCGTTCTTTCTATCTTCGTATTCTTTCTATTTATTTAATGAAGCATTGATAACCCTCCCCTTTTGCTTTTACAAATCTATCCATTTTATCCTTCATCGTAGTAATCAAATTTCATAAAAAAAGGAGGTAGTTAGTTGGCTAGAAAAAGGCGCATTTGGTATCCTGGTGCTAGTTATCATATTACGAGTCGAGGTATTCGTCGAACTTCTTTATTTTGGGACAAGGAAGATCGAGATGAATATTTGCGATTGTTGGCAGAAGCAATGGAAAAAAGGCCTTTTATTCTGCAAACCTATTGTTTGATGACAAATCACATTCATCTTCAAATAAAAACCCTTCAACATTCCCCAAGTGATATTATAAGAATTCTCCATTTTAATTACGCAATCTATGTTAATAAGAAATACGATTTTACAGGACATGTGTTTGAAAGTCGTTATGGATCTGAGTTGATTACGTCTGCTCAATATGAATTAGAGGTAAATCGGTATATTCATCTGAATCCAATTCGAGCCGGTATGGTAGATAGCTTAGAAGAATATCATTGGAGTAGTTATTTCGACTATATAGAGGCAAAGGAAGGAAGTCTGGTAAATTCAGAACGGATTCTTGCTTACTTTCCTGAGCCTAAAATCGAGCAATATCTCCAATTTTTACATGCAAGAGGGAAAGAATCGGATCAATATCCAGTCTGAGTTTTGATAGAACCGCTTTTAGGACAGTTGTATATGTGTTAGAGGTTATAAATGATACAGTGGAGTGGTACAATGAAAATTATATAAATAGTAGAAAATTTATAAGAAGTCATATATGGACCGATGTGGATGAAAGGGGTATGGAATGAAAATAGATAAAAGAAAGAATCAAAAAGAGAAAGTTAAGGGATTGGCTACATTAAAAGAAGGGCTAACTGTATATAAAGTGGCAGACCTTCGAGAGATTGGTAAAAAACTAGGAATCAAAAATTTAAGCTCTTTAAAAAAGGCAGAATTAATTTCCTATTTAGCGGAGGAAATTCCTAATTATCTTAGAACGATAATTAGTGAGTATGATGAGCGACGAATTTTTTTACTAAAGAGGATTATTGCTAATAATGGAATAATAAGTGAAGAGGATGTAGAAATAGAGGAGATGGAGTATTTCCCGAAGACGGGATTTATGTTTATCGTCTATCATAATCGAAACCCATTCGTAACGATTCCTGTAGAAATATTGCCTTCTTTAGAAGAAATTGTTCAAGATAGTGCAATTCTTACCGATGTGAAGCGAAATACAGAATGGATTAAGATAACGCGCGGATTAGTCTATTATTATGGAACTATACCTGCAAACCAATTAATAGAGTTGGTGGAAAAATATATACCGATCCATCCAAACGTTCCTGCGTTTAATCGTGTTATTTTGGATGCAATGGAATATTACCAAGAAGTTCATTATGACAGGTACGGTTATTCTTACTGGGAAGTCCTAGAACCTGCAGAGATTTTGGCAGAACAAGCGTTGAGAAAAAATATTGCTTATTATCCTTTTACGAAGAAACAGCTCCTTGAAGCTGGTGAAACGAACTATTTGGAGCGTCCAAAGGGTTATTCTCAACTTATGGAACTATTTACAGAGGTGTATCAGATTCCAAAGGACGAAGCGAAGGCAATAATTGATGACTGTATCATACATGTGAAATTAAACGAACACCCTAGTCAGATTCTTCAATATTTACAGTTGGAATTACCACTCGAAAGCTTAGAAGAAGTAAAAAGGCTAATGGACATCATTGTTGTTTTTATGAATAATACAAGACAATGGTATTTAAAAGGATATACACCAGTAGAGTTATCAGGACGTGATAAGCAGGCATCACCGCCTTTATCGAGTCAAAAAGGAGAAGTTATTAGCTTTCAAACTCGTGAAAAAATTGGCAGGAACGATCCATGTCCTTGCGGTAGTGGGAAAAAGTATAAGAAATGTTGTGGGAAGTAGTTAGGGGTAGTTATAAATATTAAATAGGAAAGAAAATGAGATTTCTATCATCGTTGGGTAGATGAGGAGGATTTACCAGTATGATAAATGCTAAGACGAATCGATTATCTGAAGAAGAAATAAAAGCCATATTGAGAGCAGCGGATATGGTCATTGACAGTGGAGGAAGAACGCTTCTTGCGAAAATTCTAAAGGGCTCACGGGAGAAGAAGGTATTACAACTGGAGCTGGATAAGTGTCCGGCTTATGGTTATTTTAAAAAAGAGAAACTAGAAGAGATTATGAAGAAAATTGATTGGATGATTGATTATGATTTTCTAGATATTCAGTATTCTGGAAAACTCCCGATGATTATTTTTACAGAGCGAGGATGGGACATTGAATCTGATCAATATACGGATGAGCTGTTAAATGAATGGAAGGAATGGATCGAGCAAGGGAAGCAAGATCCAGATATGAGCTATTTAAAGGATCGAAACAGAAGCATGATTCTCTTGCTACTAGAGAAAGTGAGAGAATCTGGGGATCAATCATTTATCCCTTATTTAGAATTATGGGAGAAAGTGGATTATAAAAAAGTAAAAGAAGAGATTCGCACAACGATAAATGCATTAACCAGTGATGAGCCGATTGATAGCTCGATTGCAAAGGAAAGAAAGGAATATATCAAAAAAGCACTAAAAGGTGTGGAGCCGCAAGATATTCTTTTAAAATGCTGGGAATGTGGAGACCGGTTTACTTTTACATTAGGAGAGCAGCAGTTTTATAAGATGAAGGGGTTATCTTATCCTAAGCGGTGTAAAGAGTGTCGCTAATATAGGTGACAGGCACCATAAAAAGACAGTTGTTAGATTTTGTCCATATCAGAAGGACAAAACTTATGATTGGATGGCGATAGCTGGTATCATGAGAGTTTCCAAACTTTTGGGAGCTCTTTTTTTGCTTTTGGACTTCTATAGAAGCTGGAATACTGGTGAAAACAACTTAGGGATGAGCCTAAGATTAATAGTTAATAGACATTTTTAAGCAAATTGGGCAAGAGAACTAAACCAACTATTAAATCAAACATAATTATCTATGGAATTACTTATAGCTAAGTAAGACAATACCTTCTCTTATCTCCATACCAGATGAGGTTATTTCGTATGATGTACTTCGAAAATAAATATCAGAATAAAAAAATATTGTCATATATTCTGACAACAATATAGATTTCCAAAAAAGTTAGTAGTATCATTCATGTATGTTATTTAATTTTGAAACATCGTTCCGTTCAGTGAAACGACTGGCGGTAGAAAGACATAAAAGATAATTTTGGGGAGAGGAGAAGGGAAGTAGTTAGTGGTTCTTTGATAGAAAGATAGAACTTTTTTTCATTATTTTTGGTAAGGGGAGGATTTTTTCAGTGAATATGAAAGTACATGAAACTTCAGAGGTACCGGAGAAGAAGATAACGGGTTATCAGTGGAAAACACTATGGTCTTCAACGATTGGGTATGCCATGGATGGATTGGATATGATGATTTTGGCATATACGTTGCCGCTTATTATAGCTTTTTTTGGCATTAATCAAGCACAGGCGGGAAGTCTTTCTACGATTACTTTGCTTGGGGCTGTAATTGGCGGAATTGTGTTTGGAGTAATGGCCGATAAATTTGGGCGAGTACGTGTGTTTACTTGGACTATTTTAATTTTTTCTGTTTTTACAGGTTTGTGTGCTTTAGCTCCTAATTTAGAAACATTTGCTATCTTCCGCTTTTTAGCTGGTTTAGGGCTTGGGGGAGAATTTGGAATTGGGATGACGCTTGTCAGTGAGACTTGGCCGAAAAAGTATCGATCTCGTGCTACATCTGTTGTAGCGGTCGGCTTTCAAATAGGAATTGTTCTTGCTACTTTAACAGTATTATTTGTTGCACCGAAATTTGGATGGCACGGTGTATTCCTTGCAGGGGTTGTACCAGCTATTTTTGCATTTTGGTCCCGCAAAAATTTAAAGGAACCTGAGATTTGGACAAAGCTAAAAGAAGAAAATAAAAATAAGATAGCAATTGGACAATTATTTGCTTCTAAGGACACAACGAAGATAACAATTGGCTTAATCATTGCTACAAGCGTTCAAAATTTCGGCTTTTATGGCATTATGACTTGGATGCCCACAATGCTTGCTTCAGAACTAGGCTATGATTTTAATAAAACAACGTTATGGACAGTAACGACGATTATCGGCATGATTTTAGGGATTTTAATCTTTGGTTATTTGGCAGATAAAATTGGACGCAGACCATCTTATATTACCTTCTTGATTGCAGCAGCAATTATTGTTTGGGTTTATTTCCAAGTGACATCTACGGTAGCGTTATTGCTTCTTGGCGGAGTATTAGGATTCTTTGTAAATGGGATGATGGGTGGCTATGGAGCACTTCTAGCGGAACATTATAATACAGAAGTTCGTTCCACTGCGGAAAATATAATTTTTAATGTAGGACGAGCGATTGCTGGATTTGCGCCATTTATTATTGGCTATATCTCTCTTAATCATTCTTTAAGCTATGCACTTAGCTTACTATCAGGTGTTTATATTTTATCTGCATTAGCGTTTATCTTTTTAATTCCTGAATCGAAGGATAAAGAGATTGTTTAACAATTAAGGTTAGATGCAGTTTCACTATATCTATATTTTAAAAGAGAGGGGTGTTTAAATGACACCTTCTCTTATTCTAAAAAAATGGAACAATGTTCCGCTTAGAGAAACTCATTTTCAAAGGAGAGAAAAGGCTTGGAATGGTTAAATCGATTTACACTTGTAATGGACTGCATCTCTTCTAATGCTAATATGGGGATGGGAGTCAGCGAACTTGCGCGAGAGACTAATTTAAGTAAGGGTACTATTCATCGAATGCTCACAAGTATGTGTGAACAACAGCTTGTTATTCAGGATAAAACCACTAAACAATATTATTTAGGACCGAAAACGATGCTGTGGGGAAGTCAGTTTTTAAGATTGCAGGATCCGATTAAACTATTGGGACGATATGGGGAAAAATTATCTAATGAAACGAACCTCTATACATTCATTTGTCGCTATCATGGCGGTGATGTCTACTGTGTTTATACCCATCAGCCATCCGATTTGCGCAACAAGTATTTTGTCCATGTGGGACAAAGGATGCCGATACATAGTGCAGCGGCAGCAAAGGTAATTGTAGCATACCAAGAGGAAGCGATGGTTGAGAAAATTGTGCAAGAGACACCATTTGAAGCTACCACGCCTTACACCAAAACGAATCCTCTTGATATAAAAAAGGAATTAAAAGAAATTTATCATTCTCAGCTTGCTTTTTGCATCGAAGAATTGGAAATAGGGGTATCTGCTATTTCCGCGCCAATATTTTATGACGACAAAAAAACAAATGTCAGCATCAGCATTGTTGGAGAAAGTGATTATATAATGAGGCAGCAAGAAACATTAGTGAAGCAAATAAACGAAGTGGCCAAAGAGGCAAGTGAACATATGAAATCTATGCATCTATTAAGTTCTATTCGCTTATAAAGAGAAGGGCGGAGCTCCATGGCCCATAATCAAGGAGATAGAAAGATGGATCGAAAAAGAAGATACGAAGAGCTTTTGAATAATATGAATCAATATAATTCAGGAAGTGAAGGAATTACAAGAGTTGCCTTTACGAATGAGGAGCAGGCATGCAGTCATGCTTTTATGCGTTTATGCAAAAATGAGGGACTAGAAATTAGGATGGACTATTGCGGCAATATTATTGCCAGACGAGAAGGAAAGAAGAATCTGCCGCCAGTGGTGATAGGGTCCCATCTCGATACCGTTTATCAAGGCGGTAAGTACGATGGCGTGGTAGGAGTTACAGCAGGATTAGAAGTGATAAAGCGCCTAAATGAACAAAATCTGGAAACGGAACATCCGATTGAAATTATTTCATTCGCTTGTGAAGAATCGTCTAGGTTCGGTGTATCTACGGTTGGAAGCAAGGCAATGGTAGGAACGCTGCAAAAAGAGAAATATCAACACCTCAAGGATAAGGATGGAATTACCTTTGAAAAAGCTCTTTCACTTTGTGCCTTGCGATTTGATCAATTAGATTTGGCCAGCAGAGAGACAGAACGATTTCAGGCTTTCTTTGAATTACATATTGAGCAAGGTCCGATTCTGATGAATACCAATAAGAAAATTGGGATTGTAACAGGAATTGCCGCACCTGTTCGTTTGATTATTGAAGTAAAAGGTGCTGCTTCCCACTCTGGTACAACACCTATGAATATGCGTAAGGATGCATTACTTGGGGCAAGTGAATTAGCACTCGCGTTAGAAGAAGCAGCGAAAAAGGAACAGCATAACGGAACCGTCGCCACAATAGGAGTACTTTCGATTCCAATGGGAGCGATGAATGTCGTACCAGGTACAGTAGAAATGAAAGTAGATATTCGCTCCACTTCGATTGCCTCAAGAAATAAGGTACTTGACGTCCTTTATAAAAAAATGGAGGACATACAGGAAAGACGAGGATTGGAGATATTTTCACAGGAGATAAGTAAAGAAGAGCCAGTACAGTTATCAAAAGAACTTTCACTCGAAGTTGAAAAAATTTGTCTGGAAAAAAATCTTCCTTATCAATGGATGCAAAGTGGAGCTGGGCATGACGCCATGAATATGACTTCTTTAGGACCAGTGGGATTAATCTTTATTCCATCTTTAAATGGAATTAGTCATCATCCAGATGAGCATACCGATTTAGACGATATATTAATCGGAATTGATGTTCTAGAGGCAGCCGTATTACAGCAGGCAAGAGGGATATAAAAAGAAAGGGGAGAAAAAGGATGGCAGTGAAGACAGAAATTTTATTCAATAAGCAAATAAGCAAGCGCTATTTTCATCTAAAAGTAAAAGTCCCCAATAAACAGCTATTCCCAGTTCAAGCAGGTCAATTTTTCCATATTAAATGCAGTGATGGTTCAAAACCTTTGCTGCGCAGACCACTCAGTATATTTCGCATAAATGAAGCGGAAAGTACGCTGGAGTTTCTTTATCTAGTAAAAGGTGTCGGGACAATGGCATTAGCAGAGCGAAAGAAAGAAGAGAGGCTAGATATATTAGGTCCGTTAGGCAAGGGGTTTAGCGTAGCGGAAGGAAGCGAAAATATTCTTGTTGTTGCTAGAGGTGTTGGAATTGCCACCCTTTCTGCCCTTGCTTTTAAGATGAAAAGGATGAATATTTCGTGTTTTGCCATTGTTAGTGCTAGAACAAAAGAGGACTATTTAATGGAAGCAGAGTTAAAGGCAGCTGGTGTGGAAGCGGTTTTTGTAAATGATGAGGACGGAACGAGTGATCCTCATCATGTAAAATTTTTAGCAGAAACGCTAGTAAGCGAAAAAAAGATAGATGGGATCTATACATGTGGGTCAAGAAGGCTATCAATATTAATGAAGGAATTAGCTTGTGAACATCAGCTGTTTGCGGAAATTGCCTTGGAAGAAAATATGGGGTGTGGGATTGGCTCTTGCTATGGATGTGTTTGTCAGATAGAAGAAGAGGAGAGCATAAGGCCTGTTCGAATTTGCATGGAAG
This sequence comes from Niallia sp. HCP3S3_B10, assembly GCF_052064465.1. Lineage (NCBI taxonomy): Bacteria > Bacillati > Bacillota > Bacilli > Caryophanales > Bacillaceae > Niallia > Niallia sp. HCP3S3_B10. The sequence continues at coordinate 48,780 of NZ_JBQHVO010000035.1, forward strand.
GACCAGTCTTCCCATTAGAAAAGGTGGTTTTTGCATGAGTGGATTGGAAGTATCATTAGGCAAGCTACATTTGAAAAATCCTATTATGCCAGCATCTGGAACATTTGCGGAACAAATGACGAATTATATCGATATAAATGAGATCGGGGCTGTTATTCCAAAAAGCATTACGAAGAATCGCCGCACAGGCAACCCAACTCCGCGTATTTGTGAAACAAAGGCAGGTGGCATGATTAATTCGATTGGGATTCAAAGTGAGGGATTAACGTATTTTAAGGAAAAGACAATCCCCTTTTATGCCAATTTTTCCACCCCATTTATTCCTAGTGTTTCAGCAGATAGTATCGAAGAATTTGTGGAGGTTTGTGAAGAGCTTGGTGCTATAGATGAGGTGGACGCCATTGAATTAAATATTTCCTGTCCGAATTTGAAAAATAATGGTCTGGCTTTTGGCATGGATCCATCCATCTCGCATGAATTAGTAAGCCAGGTTCGAAAGACGACAAATAAACCGCTTATTCCGAAGCTGTCTCCTAATGTAACGAGTATTGTGGAGATTGCGAAAGCATGTGAAGCATCCGGCGCCGATATTTTAACGGTTTCCAATACTTTTTTGGCTATGTCTATTGATGTTCATACAAGAAAACCGAAGATCAGCAATGTGATGGGCGGCTATTCCGGCCCAGCCATTTTGCCACTTGTTGTCCGAATGGTTTACCAAGTATACCAAGCAACTTCTCTCCCCATTATAGGATGCGGTGGTGTCATGAATGGAGAAGATGCTATCGAGTTAATGCTCGCAGGAGCGTCCGCTGTACAAATTGGGACGGCTTCCTTCATTGATCCAGAAGCAATGATAACAATACGAGACGAAATCGAAGCGTATATGAAGGTACATGGAATAAAGGATATACAAGAAATCATTGGTGGGGTGGTGGTTCGGTAGTCGTTGGGATGGGAGATTGGCAGAAAAGAATGTGATTTTGGCTGATAAACCCCAAAGTATGGCTGATATCCTCACCGTATTGGTTGATATATAAATTTTTCGTATAAAAAAAGGAGTGGAGAGTATGTTGTGGGATCATGTTATTAAAAACGGCTATTTATATACCGGAAATGGGTTTGAAAAAGGGCATCTCTATATAAAAGATGGAAAGATTGCGGCCATCTCCAAAGAGGAGTTAGCGGGAGAAGCTTTGGAAGCAACAGATGGAGAAGGCTTATATGTTTGCCCGGGCTTTATGGATACCCATATTCATTCAAGGGATCCAGGTCCAACGTATAAAGAGGATTTTTATTATAGCACCCAAGCAGCAGCGGCTGGCGGTATCACGACTGTTTTTGAAATGCCGAACACCAATCCTCCTATTAATAATGTTGGGAATTTTGAAAAGCAAAAGGAAAACCTTTCGGCAAAAGCACATGTGGATTTCGCGATATGGGGAATTTGCTTAGGGGATGTCAATCGAGAAGATATTGTTCCGCTTCATCATGCTGGGGTTATTGGCTTTAAGTTTTTCTGGGGATATGCCATTAATAAAGAGACTTATCAGTTGATGTATAACTACAAGGATGGAGATGAAGGGGTCATTCCACCGCTTTCAGATGGAGAGGTCTATAGTATCTTCCGAGAAGTGCAAAAAACAGGGCAAATTCTAGCTATTCATGCGGAAAATAATCAAATAATCCAACGGCTAACAGAGGAAGTAGAAGCTTCTGGGAAAAGAGATTACGAAGCGCTTCTCCAAGGACGACCGAACTTAGCGGAAGAAATGACGATTCAATCTGGTATTGCCTTGGCGAAAAATCTCGGAACTAGACTGCATATTCTTCATGTAAGTACAGGAGAAGGTGTGAAGTTAATAAGGCAAGCCCAAGCAGATGGCTATACAAATATTACATCTGAAACATGTCCACACTATCTCTTTTTATCCAATGAGGATTATGAAAGAGTTGGCCCGCAGATGAAGGTATATCCGCCTATTAAATATAAAAAGGATCAGGAGGAGCTTTGGAGGGGGATTCGAGATGGCACGGTAACAGTAGTTTGCTCCGACCATGCTCCCCATACGGAGGAAGAAAAGGATGGTAGCTTGTGGGATATCCCAGCTGGAATGTGCGGTGTTGAAACACTGGCACCACTAGTCTTAAACGCAGTGAGTGAAGAGAAAATCTCTTTAGTCGATGCCTGTAAACTCCTTTCTGAAAATCCAGCAAAACAATATGGAATCTATCCACAAAAAGGATCCTTACAAATAGGAACCGATGCAGATATCACCATAGTGGATATGAATAAAAAACACACCATAACAAGAGAACAGCTCCACAGCAAAAGCAAAGTAACCGCATATGACCAAACACCAATTACAGGAATGCCAGTCGCCACCATAGTCCGTGGAACAAAAGTAATGGAAAACGGCCAAATCATAAGCAAACCAATCGGAAGAATCGTGGTTCCAGGAGGGAATGAGAGAGACGGTTCTCCTTTCCAGCTTAAGAGCATAGGTGATTTGTGATAGCTGGCTTCCATTCAAGATAAGGACAGTTTCTGGTTTAGTAGATAAAATATCTGTTCCAAAAACAGGAGGAGAGAGGATAAATGAATAAAAAAGAAAAGCTAGATTCTTTTATAAAACTATACCACCTAATCAACTTTTACTACGAAAACCGCGACCGCCCAGCAGATAAGGAATTCGATTTCTTTGAAGAAGTAAAAACCAACTGCGAAATACTAGAGATTGATTATGATTTGTTTATTCAAGAATTACGGCTGCAGCGGTTGTGAGGAGGAAAGCGGGGGAAAGATTCTCCCGCTTTCTTTTTTAATTAATTGTATAGAAGAGTAGGGTAAACTAGCTTCAATTAAGAAGCTTTCAATCATTCTCATAATAATTTTTGATGGATACGTACTGAGCTCTAAGTAATATATTGGTAAAAAGATTTGAAGATTTGTTTATAGTTCTGCCTGATAACCGATAACAAGAATAGGTGGTGAGAAAAAATGGATATTGCAGCATTATCAATAGGAATGAATCAAGCACGCTTATCTCAAAATGTCGGCATAGCTTTAACAAAAAAGGCAATGAATACAGCTGAGCAGAATAGTGATCAATTACTAAAAATGCTAGAAGCTCCTCATCCCACACTAGGTAAATCAGTTGATATGTCGGTTTGATTGGTATTGTAATCATCTATTAGCTGGAACTTTCAAAAGCTAAAAAGTGGTAAGATTCAGCAAGAGGGACTAGGGAAATGGGCCATTTTCTTGGTTCCTTTTTTCTTTGTAAGTTCATTATATATAGGAAGTCATCTAATACTTAACAATTTTTTTACAAGACTAGTGTATATAGAAAACGTATCAGAAACCACCATGTTGGAAATGAATAAATACACATAGTGTATATATTTATCGAAAAAAGGCTAAATATCATCGCCTAAATAAAGAGTATTTCTAACTAAGAACATGAAATAGAAGATACTTATACACTGATTTGAGAGACTTGTTTCAGCGAATATCTTAGTGGGATTCATTTTTGAGTTTTTTCACTAAAAGATCCGTTAATTAGCATTCTGTTAATATTATCGTTTGGGATTCCTGATTCAATATAACTCCTTATCAACTTCCATCCATAAGAACGATTATTTTTAAAGGTTTGGAAAAATAAATTTGCAGTATCTAAACTCTTACCCTGAATAATCATAGTTGCAGATATTATCACCATTGTTTCATCAGCATTTAATGGGATAGTAGAGAGCACATTTAGTTTCCATTCTGCATTATTTTCTTTAACAAAATTAAATCCTTGTTCCCACCCACGCACGGCTTCTTTCATTCCAAAATCAGCTATCTCACCCTTTGTGATTTCTCTACCTTTGTAATCTTTTGATATTAAATTTCTTAATTCAATCAAAGAGGAAGAATTCCAAACTCTTAAATAAGTATCAAGAAATTCTCTAAATGAATTATCCATATAATAGCCTCCTGTTCTTGTACTGGTATATTCATCTCACTGCTTATTAGTTGAACAAATATTATGATAATTTTACCACTAAAAGTAATACTTTGCCTTTTTGAGCCTGTAGTTTAATAAAATAATTCTGGGACAAGGGGTCAGGTACCTTGTCCCATGATAGATTGCCCGTAGCCAATACTTGGTTGCGGCTTTTTTATAGAAAAGAAAACCCTGGGCTATGCCTAGGGTTCCAAAAAGCTTACAGCGTGGTATTAAAAAAACTTCCTCAAGGTGCTAAAATATT
>NZ_JBQHVO010000036.1:0-53016 GCF_052064465.1 Niallia sp. HCP3S3_B10
ACAGTTTTTTTGCCCACGCAAAAACACCTCCGAATAATGTCACAATACTTATCTCAAGTATTGCCATTTTGGAGGTGTTTTATATTGTCTCACTATTTTAGGTTAGTCCAGTTTCATGCTGTGAAACCATGCCTCTTTTATTTAAGCTTTATCTACATGCTTCTATTCAGAATAGTAGTAGCGAACTCAACAGATTCTTGGGTAGGTGGTTCAATTCCTTGTAGAGGATATTCTAGTCCTAGTGTTTCCCATTTATAGACACCTAATTTGTGGTAAGGAAGAATATCGATTTTTTCTACGTTTTCTAATGTGGCAATAAAATCACTTAATCTTGTTAGGTCTTCTTCCGTATCATTAATCGTTGGTACTAATACATGTCTTACCCAGATAGGTATTTTTTTGTTTGATAAATATTTAGCGAAATCTAATATATGATCATTGCCCATTCCTGTTAGTTTAATATGTTTTCTACGGTCGATATGTTTTAAATCGAGTAAAACTAAATCGGTATATTTCATTAATTCGTCTAACTGTTCTTGAAATAAGGGAGCTTTAGAATAGCAACCGCCAGAAGAGTCAATGGTTGTGTGAATACCGAGTTTTTTACATTCTTTAAATATCTCGATTAAAAATGGAATTTGTAGTAATGGCTCCCCGCCACTTACAGTAATACCTCCACCAGAAGGTTCGATAAAAGGAAGGTATGTTTTTAAATCATTCATAATGTCCATAACTGACATTTGTTTCCCAGTACCAATTTCCCAAGTGTCTGCGTTATGACAAAATTGGCAGCGAAGTAAGCAGCCTTGTGTAAACACAACATAGCGAATACCAGGACCATCTACCGTTCCAAATGTTTCAATTGAATGTATATTGCCGTTCATGATTAATTCCTCCTTATAATAGACCCACGGAATTTCGAAGTAATACTGTAAGAGGTAGGGAAGAGGGATTAAGAATAATCCCTCGACCAAACTTACATTACATAGATTCGTGGAAAGTACGACTAATAACGTCTTGTTGTTGCTCACGTGTTAATTTAATAAAGTTTACTGCATATCCAGATACACGGATAGTTAATTGTGGATACAATTCTGGGTGTTCCATAGCATCTAATAATGTTTCTCTGTTAAATACGTTAACATTTAAGTGGTGACCCGCTTTTGTTGCATAGCCATCAAGGATAGATACTAAGTTATTTACACGGATATCATCTTCTTTACCTAATGCTTTCGGCACAATAGAGAATGTGTTTGAAATTCCGTCTAATGAGTAATCGTAAGGTAATTTAGCTACAGAAGATAGAGAAGCTAAAGTTCCTTTTGTATCACGTCCATGCATTGGGTTAGCTCCTGGAGCAAATGGTTCACCTGCACGTCGTCCATCTGGAGTATTACCAGTTTTCTTACCATACACAACGTTTGAAGTGATTGTTAAGATAGACATAGTATGCATAGAATTACGATATGTTTGATGTTTACGTAATTTTTTCATAAAGCTTTCAACAATACCAACCGCAATGCTATCAACCGCATCATCATTGTTTCCGTATTTAGGGAAATCGCCTTCTGTTTCAAAATCAACAGCAAGACCATTTTCGTCTCTGATAACTTTTACTTTCGCATATTTAATTGCACTTAATGAGTCTGCTACAACGCTTAATCCTGCAATACCTGTAGCCATTGTACGAAGGATTTCTGTGTCGTGAAGAGCCATTTCTATTCTTTCATAGCTGTATTTGTCATGCATATAATGGATAACGTTTAATGTGTTAATATATAGTCCAGCTAACCATTCCATCATATTATCGAATTTTTCACTTACTTCTTTGTAGTCTAGATATTCAGAAGTTATTGGCGCAAATTTAGGACCAACTTGGATTTTAAATTTCTCGTCTTTACCACCATTGATTGCATATAATAAACATTTCGCAAGGTTAGCACGTGCACCGAAGAACTGCATTTGCTTACCGATTGCCATTGCGGAAACACAGCACGCAATACCGTAATCATCTCCCCATTGAGGTTTCATGATATCATCGTTCTCATATTGGATAGCGCTCGTTTGAATAGACATTTGAGAACAGAATTTTTTAAAGTTTTCAGGTAACTGAGTGGACCAAAGAACTGTTAAGTTTGGCTCTGGAGCAGGTCCTAGATTGTCTAATGTATGAAGGAAGCGGAATGAGTTCTTTGTTACTAAAGGTCTTCCGTCATTAGCCATACCACCAATAGATTCTGTTACCCATGTTGGGTCACCACTAAATAATTCGTTATAGTCAGGAGTACGAGCAAATTTTACAAGACGAAGCTTCATAATAAAGTGATCGACAATTTCTTGAGCTTCTTTTTCTGTTAAGGTGCCATTCTCCAAATCTCTTTCTACATAAATATCTAAGAATGTAGATACACGTCCTAAGCTCATTGCTGCACCGTTTTGTTCTTTAATTGCAGCAAGGTAGCCAAGATATACCCATTGGAAAGCTTCTTGAGCATTTGCTGCTGGTTTTGATAAATCAAATCCGTAGCTTGCTCCCAATTCTTTTAATTCGTTTAATGCACGAATTTGTTCAGAAAGTTCTTCTCTTAATCGGATAGTTTCTTCTGTCATAACGGAGCTTGTAGCTTTTTTATCTTTTTGTTTTTCGTTGATTAAGAAGTCTACTCCGTATAGTGCAACACGGCGATAGTCACCAATAATTCTTCCGCGGCCATAAGCATCTGGAAGACCAGTAATGATTGCAGCTTTTCTTGCTAATCTCATTTCATCAGTATAGGCATCAAATACTCCAGCATTGTGAGTTTTGCGGTGTTCGGTAAAGAATTTTTCTAATTCTTCGTCTGCTTTATAGCCATAAGATTCACAAGCTTGAACTGCCATTCTAATACCACCGTTTGGTTGGAAAGAACGTTTGAAAGGCTCATCTGTCTGAACACCAACAACTTTTTCCTTTGCTTTATCTAAGTAACCAGGACCGTGAGAAGTAATCGTTGATACGATATCAGTATCTAAATCGTAAACACCGCCTCTTTCTCTTTCTAATTTACTTAATTCCATTACTTGTTCCCATAATTGTGTAGTTTCTAATGTTGGACCAGATAAGAATGTAGAATCTCCGAAATACGGCTTAAAGTTTTTTAAGATGAAGTCACGAACATTTACTTCTTTTTGCCAAGAACCTTTTTTAAAGCCTTCCCAATAATTAGTTGTTTCTACTTTTTCCATTATAATCACCTCATGATTTAATAAAAATATATAACAGAAAGCTTTTTTCTTTCTGTTTTAACTATAACAGATTTTATGTGATAACTATCACAATAAATGTGTACATCTTGCGAATATTCTGTGGCATAAATGTGAACATCAATAATATCAAGGGATTAAGACGAAAAAGCAAAGATGGTTAAGGAGGGGTTGTAAAAAAAATCGAAAACAACTGTTATATAATTTTTTGGTTATTTTATCAAACTGTTATACAATAGTGTGAAGGTGTATAAAATTTATACAGTAAAAATTGGAGAAGAGGAGAAGTTTTCCTTTTAATAGAATAGTGATTTACATTTTGACCATACTATTGATAAGAAATAAACGATTGATAGAAAGAAAGTAGTTTTAAAAATTTCCTTTTCTTTACTAATATTTTTAATATATGATTAATCCTAGGTCAGAATGGATAGAATTATTCAAACATCATGTAAGAGGTGGTAAATATGTCAAACGGTATGAAAAAAATCTGGATTAATATGGCTAAGATACTCTTACCAATTGTCCTATTTATCATCGTTGTGCGAGAAATAAAGAATATGATTGTTTCAACAGATATACACCTTATATATGGATACTTGCAGATAATCCCTATTCAGAGCTTGTTTTATATTGTGATAGGGGGGTTCATGGCAACCTTACCAATGTTTTTTTACGATTTTTATCTTGCAAAGCATTTAAAGAAGGATATTCCCTTTGTAGAATTAGGGAAATATTCTTTTATAAGCAATTCAATTTCTAACTTAGTTGGTTTTGGTGGACTAATAGGTATCGCTTTACGAAACTTTTTTTACAAGCAATATGAAACAGATCGTAAGAAATTATTAAAAGGGATTGCTGTTGTAACTTTATTTTATTTAACAGGGATTAGTATTTTGGCATGGATTGCTATCTTATATAGTAAAAGATTAAATTTAATAGATGAACATATTTGGATATTTGCTAGCATTATTGTTGTAGGCTTAATATTTCCTGTTTTGGTCGTTAGTTATCAGAAGGTAAAATTACATAACTTTGTTTTTGAAAGAGAACAAATCCTTGGTTTAATATGTGTGTCGCTCATGGAATGGATTTTCTTGTTTTCCTATTTATTTTTAATTGCAAAACTAATTGCGCTTCCTGTCTCTGTCGGGGATTTCTTCTTGTTATTTTTAGTTGCTGCCTGTACAGGCATTATCAGTATGATTCCAGGGGGAATGGGCTCTTTTGAATTAATATTTTTATGGGGGATTGAATCATTAGGTGTAGAGTCAGAACAGATGCTAATTGTCCTATTTTTGTATCGTGTCGGCTATTATCTCCTACCATTTTTAATGGCAGTATTCCTTCTCTTAATGGAAGTCAGTAAAAAGATCAAGAAAAATGCAACAGCTATTCTAAGGGGCTTAACAAGTGAGTAGTACCCTTTACGTATAGATCAATATTTATTGTTTAAAATACAAAAGGATTTCAACTTTGTGACAAAATGATAGATGTTCTTTATTATTTAAATTTATTTGGTACAATAGTCATGGTATTTAAACACAGAAAAATAATAGGTGGGGGAAAATGAGAGAAACAATCATCACGATCTGTTTCGTATTACTACTAGTATGTCTTCCTACAATAAGTCAAGCAAAAGAAAATGGGGAACCAGAACTAGTAAGCGAGGCGGCATTCTTATTAGATAGTGATACGGGAGCAGTATTATATGAAAAGAATGGATATAAGAGAATGTATCCTGCGAGTTTAACCAAAATAGCAACAGCAATTTATGCAATAGAAAAAGGTAATATGGATGATGTCATTACAGTTAGTGACAACGCATATTCAACAGAAGGGACAAGAGTTTATTTAGAAAAAGGGGAACAAGTAACATTAAGACATTTGCTTGATGGAATGTTAATTAATTCTGGAAATGACGCAGCAGTAGCTATTGCAGAATATCTTGATGGTTCAATTAGTAATTTTGAAAAGAATATAAATCAGTTTTTAAAAGAAGAAGTAAATGTTCATTCCACAAACTTCAAAAATCCCAATGGTCTTTTTCATAAAGAGCATTATACAACGGCTAACGATTTAGCATTAATTACGCAATATGCAATGCGAAATGAAACGTTTAGAGAGATATTTGGAACAAATGAATTAAAGTGGGATGGATTATCTTGGGACACGACCTTAGTTAGTCATCATCAAATGGTAAATGGGTCTAGACCATATGATAAGGTTACTGGTGGAAAAACCGGATTTGTTAATGAGTCGAAACAAACATTGGCAACAACAGCAGATAATGGAGAGCTACAACTAGTAGCTATTGTATTAAAAGGGAATTATAAGCGGGATGTATATAATGATACGGAGGATTTATTTGATTTTGGTTTTAATCAATATACACATAAAGTGATTCCTGCTGGAAAATCTTTTTTTGTAAATGGGACAACTTATGAAACAACGAAAGAGGAGAAAATTACAGTTGCTCGGACAAATGGGGAAGAAGAAGTATCCTCAAGTGGTGTATTAATGATTGAAAATGACAAAGGCGATATTCTACAATCGATACAATTAGCAAAAGTGTTGCCAGCAGAGGAAACATTTAAAGAAGATATTCCTGAAGAAGCTGTAAGAGAAGAGAAGAAATCTTCATTTCCCGGAATCGTCTTTATTATTCCGTTAGCGTTATTCTTTCTTTTTTATATGAAGAGAAGAGCAATTAGACGGTAACCTCGATAGGCAGAATAAACTAAATAGCAAATATAATATGTAATCGCTCGTATCCTATTCGGCGCTTCGAGTGTCTATATCACCTGAGTATTTATATAAAGTAGATAACCAGTATGGGAAACAAGGGCATTTGTAAATAGCTAAATTAGAGAAGAGCATTTCACATTCTTTTAGAGGATAAGAAAAAAACCGGGAATCCCGGTTTTTTTTATTACTTATACATAGCAGCTATATTTTTTTGTAAATCGGCATCTTCTAAATACTCATCATAATTCATTTGCTTATCAACAAGTCCACTAGGCGTAATTTCCAAAATACGATTAGCGATTGTAGATACAAATTGGTGGTCATGAGAAGTGAAGATCAACGAACCTTTAAAATTAATTAAACCATTATTTAAAGCTGTGATAGATTCTAAATCTAAGTGGTTTGTGGGCTCATCTAAAAGAAGTACATTTGCTCCACTTAGCATCATTTTAGATAACATACAACGAACTTTTTCTCCACCTGATAAAACACTAGGCTTTTTCAACACTTCTTCACCTGAAAATAGCATACGACCTAAAAATCCTCTTAAGAAGCTTTCTGTTTGGTCATTTGGAGAATATTGACGTAGCCAATCCACGAGTGTAGCATCATCATTGCTAAAGTACTCTGAGTTTTCAGCAGGGAAATAGCTTTGAGAAGTGGTAACCCCCCATTTATAAGTGCCGCTATCTGGCTCCAATTCGCCTGCTAAAATACGGAAAAGAGTGGTTTTAGCAATTTCATTTGGACCAACAAGCGCAATTTTATCATCTTTATTCATAATAAAGCTTACATTATCAAGTACTTTTACTCCATCAATTGTTTTTGATAAGTTTTCAACTCTTAATAAGTCATTGCCGATTTCACGCTCTGGTGTAAAGGCGACATATGGATATTTTCTAGAAGATGGCTTAATGTCATCTAACGAAATTTTATCAAGTAATTTCTTTCTAGAAGTTGCCTGTTTTGATTTAGAAGCATTTGCACTAAAACGAGCAATAAAGTTTTGAAGCTCTTTGATTTTTTCTTCTTTCTTTTTGTTTGCATCATTTGCCATTCTAGCTGCTAATTGACTAGATTCATACCAGAAATCATAGTTACCAACATAAATTTGAATTCTGCTGAAATCTAAATCGGCAATATGGGTACAAACTTTGTTTAAGAAATGTCTGTCATGGGACACAACAATTACCGTATTTTCAAAGTTAATTAAAAATTCTTCTAACCACTTAATCGCATTTATATCAAGATGGTTAGTAGGCTCATCTAGTAGAAGAACATCTGGTTCACCGAAAAGAGCTTGTGCAAGTAAGACCTTCACTTTATCGGAACCGTTTAATTCAGCCATTGTCTTAGAATGAAGTTCTTCTCCAATTCCTAGACCTTTTAAAAGAATGGCAGCCTCAGATTCGGCTTCCCAACCATTAAGTTCTGCGAATTCTCCTTCTAGCTCAGCTGCTTTCATACCATCTTCATCTGTGAAATTTTCTTTCATATAAATAGCATCTTTTTCCTGCATAACTTCATACAATCTTGCATGACCCATAATTACTACTTTAAGCACTTCATGTTCTTCGTATTCAAAGTGGTTCTGCTTTAAAACAGCAAGTCTTTCACCAGGACCTAAAGAAACATTTCCAGATTGTGCTTCTAGCTCACCAGAAAGAATTTTTAGGAAAGTGGACTTTCCAGCACCATTTGCTCCAATTAATCCATAGCAATTTCCTGGTGTAAATTTAATATTAACATCTTCAAATAATTTACGATCACCATATCGAAGACCTACATTCGTAACTGTTATCATTTAAAATCCTCCAAACTACAATATCCTTCAAATTATATCATTTTTAGAATAGAAGCGCGAATTATTTTCATAAGCTTACATATCAAATTGTTCTTTCGTTCTATTCTATCTATTTAAATAACAGTAGGGAATAATATATTCTTAGAGGAAGTGCGTCTAATTGCAATTGGTTTTAGAGTTTCCAGGTTCGGTATAGGAATTTCTTATATAAAAATATGTAATATGTCTGATGGAAAAAAGGAAACATGTTTATCATAATAGGTGGATAGGGTAAAAAATAATCAAAAAATAAAGGGTTTTCTTTCCAAGGATAGAATGTATAATATAGAACGTATTATCTTGGTTAAGAAATTTTTAAAATAACAAGAATAATGTCTAAATTTATTTATGATTTGTTCATAATTTCTTCATAAATTTCTAGTACACTAAAACTATTATAAGAAGTAAAGGAGTAGTTACTATGGCTAAAAAACAGCTAGTTGAATTGGTAAATAAAATGAAAAAATCCGGTATCAAAATTAGCTTTACAAAGCCAAGATCTCAGTTTTCTGTAGCCATTCAACAGAACAATAAATTAACAACCACGACACACTAATCAAGATAACTTATGCTGTGTAAGTGGATGTGGTCAAAAAGTACATATCATATTGAAAGTATTGGGTGTGCCTTTTTGGAATAAATGAATTGTTAAGAAATGTTCATATTTTCACAATGTAATTCATTTTCCCTTTTGTATAATTATTATATACAGAAAGGAAGGTTTTACAATGGATATACACCCTATCGATAAAGCGATCAACTATGCGATGAAAAAGAAAGAAACAATTGATGATTCCTTTTTCCGTTATTTTGTAAAAGCAATTTTAGCAGGAATATATATCGGATTTGCTTTAATGCTATGTTATCGTTTAGCACAACCCTTTTTTGATGTTCATTCACCTGCAACATACATGATGACTAGTTTATTTTTTGGTATGGCTCTTGTACTTATTTCCTATGGTGGAGGTGAATTATTTACTGGCAACACCATGGCTTTTGCAATGAGCACCTTGTCTGGAGCAACAAGTTGGAAGGATACCATTTATAATTGGGTTACTACGTATTTTGGTAATTTAGTTGGCGCGCTATTTTTTGCTTTATTAATCTATTATTCTGGATTATTTAGCTTAGCTCCCAAAACAACTTGGCTTATGGATGTAGCCAATTCAAAAATGAGTGCTACAACACTAGAATTGTTTATTAGAGGAATCCTTTGTAACTGGTTAGTTTGTTTAGCTATTTGGATACCAATGAATATTAAAGGAGATGTCGGGAAAATAATTGCAACATTATTAATTGTATTTTCCTTTATGATTTCAGGTTATGAGCATAGTGTTGCAAATATGGCTCTTTTCGCCATTTCTCTAATTGTTCCTCATCCAGAAACAATTACCGTTGCAAATGCATTGCACAATCTCATCCCAGTTACGATTGGTAATATTGTTGGAGGGGCATTCTTTGTAGGTGCACTAAACTTATATATTTTTCCTAAGAAAAAAGGAAAAGCAAAAGATCCTGCTTTACATGTAACTACATCAAGATCTATTGCAAAGTAATACTAATTATATTTACCTCTAGTAAAACTGCCGAAAAACATAGCATGTTTTTCGGCAGCCGCTATCCAATATGACTCATGCTTAATGAAAAAATTAATCCTACACATGCAACAAATCCTACGGTAGGTCCTCCTTGCTCAAATGCTTCTGGCAACATAGTTGAGCAAACCATCGCAATTAATCCACCAGCCCCAAATGACTGAATGCTTGAAAGCATAGTAGGGGAAGCATTTTCTAAAAATAAATACCCAACTGAGCTACTAATAGCAGAAATGACAATCACACTACTCCAAAGCATTAATATTTTTTTATGTGAATATTGATCTTTTTTTAATCCTACTGTGGAAGATAAAGATTCTGGAAAGTTACTGATGAAAATTGCTATTAAAAATAGGAGATCCACTTTTTGTGTATATAACAAGCTAAGACCGATAATCATGGATTCTGGAATAGCATCCATTAAAGTACCGACAAAAATCGCTAAACCTGAATGTCCCTCTGGATTTTTATGTGATCGTTTTCGATTAGATCCGCCTTTTCGATAAAGGAAAATTTCAATAATGGTAAATAAACATGCTCCTGCTAAAAAAGCGATAGCAGTAGTAAACATACCACTTTTATTTACAGCTTCAATTAAAAGTTCAAAAGAAGAGGCACCTATTAAAATACCTGTTCCTAAAGCCATAAAATAGGCAATAATTCTTTTTGGAATGGAAAGAAATAATCCTATGACAGAACCTGCAAGCAATGAAGAGCTAGCAATTGCCCCCCACATGGCTGCTTCTAACATATTAAAAACTCCTTTTTACTTTACTTATTTTTCATTCTGCTACTTAAGAAATTATTTTTAAATTATTTGCGTTTTTTTTTGGAATATGTAAGCTTTTCTTTTCATACATAACCTTTTTTAGTAACAAATATGCAATTAATAAGTAGAATATTTTCATTTAATATGTTTATTAAAGATTTTGCTGAAATATCCGCACCTTCTACAAGATAGTTGTCCATACTTTTTTTAGACTTGTACATAGGATATTAGAGATTAACGTTGGAGGTGTGATAGATGTCTGGTAATAATTTTTATCATCAATGTTCTAGAGGTGTAGGAAGATGTGTTCGTATCCGTACTCATAGTGGAGAGATTCATACTGGAGTAATTGAAAGAGTTACACCAAATAAAGTCTATATTAGACCAATTGGAGGAAACAGAAGAAATTATGGTGGATTTGGATATGGGTATAGACGTGGTTATAGACCTGGCTGGGGTTGGGGCTGGGGCTGGGGAGCAGCAGCTGTAGGAGTTTCTTTAGGATTAATCGCTGCACTGGCTTTTATTCCTTTCTTTTAATCAAATTAAACAAGCAGAAAGAGGCTGTGACAAAAGCATTTCAACTAATAATAAACACGAACTTTTGTATAGTTAATATACATAAAAGTTCGTGTTTTTCAGTTTGAAAAAAGTTTAAAAACGAAGTGAAATGGAGCGGAGGACGCTCGACTCCTGCGGGAAATAGAGGAAAGGCTGAGACCCCGCAGCGCATGCGAGGAGGCTTAGCTTCCTCCCCGCGGAAAGCGAGCGTCTGTAGCGCAATGGAACGACTTAGTTTTTACACTTAACTATATTTAAAAACTTAGATAACCATCATGAGAAGTAGCTTTATTTAAGGGCTAAATTAGAGATTGTTCGTCTTTAAAGATTGGTTATTTAGTTTTGTCCCAGCCTCTTCCTACATAATAAACAAGTATATTATATTTTTTTTGCGAGCGCCCAAACAGGACAATCTCTAGACTCATATGATGCTTATGTGTATGAGGGAGGTGGAATAAATGAGTGGTGGCCCAGTAGCTGGTTTTGGTGGAGGATTTGCTCTACTAGTAGTGCTATTCATTTTATTAATAATTGTAGGTTCTAGTTACGTTGGTTTTGGATACTAAGAAAGATAGAAAAAGGAGTGTTTTATAAATGAGTTACGGTTTTGGTGGTTATGATTATAATTCTTGTGGATGTGGGTATGCTGCACCTATGGCAGCTCCAGTAGCATCTTGTGGTGGTTTTGGTAATGGATTTGTATTAATCGTTGTCTTATTCATTCTATTAATCATCGTTGGAGCAGCTTGGCTATAAGAAAGGAAAATAGTAGCTTTCTTAAGATTTTAGAAGCAAAATAATTGGATACATGGCAGTCTGAGTTTGAGCATGTAAGATACTCTCAGGCTGCCTATTAACAAAAAACCTCCAATTTATAAAGATACATGTCTTTGTAAGTAATGCTGGACAAGCCCATAATCCCAATTGATTCATTCAAAATTAGTTCGATTAATGATACAATGTTTTAAAGAAATGTTCGGAAAAAGTGGGGAGTTTTATATGATGATGAATAAAGCCCGTAGTATTCTAAAAGAATACTTTGGATATGATGATTTTAGAAAAGGACAGGATGAAATTATTCAGCTTTTATTAAATAAGGAGAACGTTGTAGGGATAATGCCAACTGGTGGAGGTAAATCCATATGTTATCAAATACCTGCAATGCTTTTCCCAGGATTAACGGTTGTTATATCGCCATTGATTTCTTTAATGAAAGATCAGGTAGATGCACTAACGGAAGTTGGTATTCCCGCTACTTTCATCAATAGTACGTTACATAATGAAGAAGTGCAGGAAAGAGTTTATAATATAAAAAATGGACATTATAAATTACTATATATTGCACCAGAACGACTAGAAGCAGATTATTTTATGGATATATTAAAAGAAGTTACCATTTCATTTATTGCAGTGGATGAAGCGCACTGTATTTCACAATGGGGCCATGATTTTCGACCAAGCTATGCAAAAATTGGACACATGATCAATAAATTATCTGAAATGCCACTTGTAGCAGCGCTAACAGCTACAGCAACTCCTAAAGTTCATGAAGATATATGCCAATTATTAAATATACCATGGGAAAATACTGTTAAGACAGGCTTTGCCCGTGATAACTTGTCCTTTTCGATTATAAAAGGCCAAGACAAAGGGAAATTTCTTGAATCCTTCCTAAAGAAAAATAGAGAGGAGTCTGGCATTATCTATGCTTCAACAAGACAAGAGGTAGAAAAGCTCTATGACCGTTTATTGAAAAAGGGATATTCTGTTTCGAAATATCATGGAGGGATGAGTGATTTACAAAGGGAAACGGAGCAGCAAGCATTTATAAAAGATGATGTATCGATTATGATTGCGACAAATGCCTTTGGGATGGGCATTGATAAAAGTAATATAAGATATGTTATTCATTATCAGCTTCCCAAAAACATGGAGGGATATTATCAAGAGGCAGGAAGAGCGGGGCGTGACGGATTGCCGAGTAAGTGCATATTATTATATTCTGCACAAGATATTCGCATCCAAAGATTCTTGATTGATCAAACGATACATGATGCGGATAAACAAAAGCAAGACATCGATAAACTACAATCTATAATTAATTTTTGTCATACCGAAGATTGCTTGCAAGAATATATTTTACATTATTTTGGGGAAGAGCATACGGAAAAGTGTGGGCAATGTTCTAACTGTACGGATGAACGAAATGTTATTGACGTAACAGTCGATACCCAAAAGGTGCTGTCTTGCATGATTAGAATGGGAGAGCGATTTGGAAAGACAATGATTGCCCAAGTATTGACTGGTTCTAAAAATAAGAAATTAATGGATTTTCATTTAGATCGTATAAAAACGTACGGACTGATGAAGGAACAATCCGCAAAGGAAATCAGTGATTTTATTGAATTCTTAATTTCTGAACAATATATTGATGTAAGTTCAGGTGCAATGCCAATATTAAAGGTTTCCAAAAAGGGAAAAGAGGTACTTTTAGGTAGATTAACAGTCGAAAGAAAAGAACAAGTCGTCACAGTGAAAGTATCTGAAAATAACGCATTGTTTGAGTATCTTAGAGGTATAAGAAAACAGCTTGCTGAAGCAGAAAACGTTCCTCCTTTTGTTGTTTTTTCTGACCAAACGTTAAGGAATATATCAATGACAATGCCTGTAACACAGGAGGAGTTTAGTGAAATAAAAGGAATTGGCGATCATAAACTGCAAAAATATGGAGATATGATGATAGAACATATCAAAAAGTTTAAAAACGATCATCCTGATTTTACTACTGCAGTAAAAAGCGATCAATCATTGTTAGGAAAAAGGGAAAAACAAACCAAAAAAAGCGTGGGAAATTCCCACTTAGTAACGCTAGAATTATGGAATAGTGGATTATCATTAAAGCAAATTGCAAAAGAAAGAGATTTAAATATGCAAACAGTAGAAAATCATTTACTTCGATGTGGGGAAGAAGAGTTGGAGGTTGATTGGACTCATTTTCTTAAGCCAGAAGATCAAATGAAGATTGTTGATGTTATGCGGAAAGTTGGGACGGAAAAACTAAAACCGATTAAAGAAGAACTACCAGAAGAGATTAGCTATTTTATGATTAAAGTGGCCATCATGCTTGAAAGTCGCAAGCAACAGATTTTACATTAATTGAAAAAAGTCGATGACAAATTCACTAATTGTCATCGACTTTTTTATTTATAAGGTGTTTAATAAGGTTACATTTAATTTTTTTAAACAGGCTTGTAATTGCTGAACGGAAGGGAAAGTAGCTTGTGCTAAGATTTCGTTTCCGCCACCTTTGCCTTCGAATTCTTGGATAGTTTCCCGAAGAAGCTTCCCGCAATGAAAGGGAAACTCCCCATTATGCTGTAGTAGAAGTTTTTTGTCAATTTCTGAGCTGAAAAGAATGACAAGACTAGATTTTTGTAATATATATTTAGCTAGTGTTGATAAGTCCTTCATTGTTTTCTCTTCAAACTTAAGGGAGATAACTTTTTCGTTATGTTCTGCAAGAATTTGTTCTGCATGAAATGCATTATTTTCTGCTTTAAGTGTTTCTAATTCTCGATTGACAGCTTTTTTCTCTAATTCTAGCTTACTGATACGATCTTGAAGTTGCTGCTTATTCGTTTTAAAATGGTTGCTTAAATCATCTAATATCGAATGGGAAGTTTGATAGTCATCAATGGCTCTCCATCCACTTAGGAAGAACACTCTCGTCTGACCCCGATGTTTTTCTGTCTTCACTATTTTAAAGTTGCTTAATTCACCTGTTCTTTGTACATGTGTCCCAGCACAGGCAGAAAAATCAATTCTAGCTATTTCAACGATTCTTATAGCCCCTGTTACTTTTGGAAGCTTTCTTAAAGGGAATTTATTCACATCTTCATGTGTAGTAAAATATGTTTTGATTTCTAGATTTTTCATGATATATGTATTACAAATATGCTCAATCTTATCTATTTGCTCTGTATTTAATTCAGGTGTATCGACATCAATCGTCGTATAATCCTTCCCTAAATGAAAGCTAACTGTCGGAATATTGTATTGTTCTTCTAGTACAGCGGATAAAAGATGCTGTGCCGTATGCTGTTGCATATGGTCAAATCTTCTATTCCAATTTAATTCACATTCTACATGCGTATTTACTGGTTTTCTTTCAACGAGGTGATAAATTTGCTCGTTTTTAATCTGAACATCTAACACATCAATGCCATCTATTGTACCAGTGTCTGCTGGCTGGCCACCTCCTTCTGGATAAAAAGCAGTTTCTTTTAAAATCACAAAAAATTTATTTTCTGTTTCAATTACTTCTTCTATTTGGGTTGACCATTTTGTTTCATAGGGCATGGAATAATACAACTTTACTGACATCTGCGACTCCTTTTATCATCGTTTTCCCTTATTTTATCATAGTTGTTAGCTTTAAAAATAGAGTTGATAGAAATTTGTGTCTAGTTAAGTTAAAGCAATATTTTATTTGTGAATAAGGAATATGGGGGAGCTTGGCAAATAAGCAAGCATATTTGCCACTTGAAAATTACATTTCCATTCCGTATTTTGATAAATAGTTTCAAAGCGTTATGCTCGGAACATGTTATACAATAAATGAAAGCATCTATTAGTGCTGTTTAAACGACAAAAATATCTATTAATACATAAATAATGGAAGTAGTGGCAATAATAAAGAAAAAAGGGGGCACTCACATGTTTTTTAATCGGAAAGGTGCAGAAGAAAAACCAGAAGAAGTCTTGATGAGTATGGAAGTATATGCATGTAATTCATGCAATGGCTGGATGAGAAAGGATTTTGCTACAGATGATCTTCTTTGTCCATTGTGCGGAGATCAAACATCGGTGGAAATGAGAGAGCTTCCTCAAATCAGTAATTAATCTCTAAACTATCGATTGTTGTAACTTGCAATCAGTGCTGGTAATTCCCCACTGATTGCAGTTTGTTAAACCCCCATATTTCTATTCAAAGATAATAATAAATAGATTTGATAGAAGCTAATTATTGCTCCCTCTATTAATAATCTGACCATCCAATAATCCTAGTATAATATTAAAAGAATACCATATAGTCATTATTGTGACTAAATTGTGAATGATTTGTAGAAAAGTACTTTCTTATCTGTTTTATTTGATTTACAATCAAATAGAATGCAATCCTGAAGTAGCCTATTATCCTACTTTAGGGGTGTATTATTTTTTGGTATAGATTAGGAGGATTTTTTGTTGTATAACTCCATATTGATTTTTATTAGTATCCTAATCGTCTATATGGCATGCTATTCTTCCTTTGACTTATTTCAACTAGTGAAAAATGGGGAGAAAAATAGTAGATTTTTATTTTTAGCAAGCACGTTTACGATTGGGTTTGGATTTTGGATATTAAGTTTTATTGACATGATGATTAAGAACGTATATGCCACTGCCAACTATAATATTCCTATTACTATCTTATCGATGGTAGTCGGTATTTGTTTTAGCGGGATGGCGTTTTATGCGTTATTAGATAAGGAGAAAAAGAAAAGAAGAATTTATGTATCTGCATTCTTTTTTAGCTTATCTATATTATCGGTTTCTATTATTGGTTTTTATTCCATTGGCAGTAAAGTGTATTATCAACTTCCACAATTATTAGTAAGTTTTATTTTATTGTATGTTGGCTTTTTTATCTCCATTTGGCTTTCTTTTTACCCAGTACAGCTTTCTGTTTACTTAAAAAAGTGGATACGACCATTATGTAGCTTATTAATGACAGGTGTTTGTTTAATCAGCCATTTTATCCTGTTAACTAATATTAGCGCACCAGAAGTTGCCATTGCAAAGGATTCCTATGAAAGCAGTTTTATCATTTACATTGCATTATTTATCTCTGTGCTAGTTTTAGGCGGACTTATTGGAACAAGTACATTGATTGGTGAGCGTACAGATGTTGGGGCGATTAATGTGCGAGATATGCAGCATGCCCTGGATGAATCGGCGATTGTGGCATTTACTGATAATAACGGCATTATTACATATGTAAACGATAAATTTATAGAAGTGTCGAAATATAGTCGTGAAGAATTGCTTGGTCAAAATCATCGCATGGTTAATTCGGGTCATCATTCACCTGAATTCTTCCGTGAATTATGGAATACGATCAAGCAAGGACAAATCTGGAAAGGAGAACTGCTTAATAAAGCAAAGGACGGTACTCATTACTGGGTGGATACGGTGATTGTTCCGTTTTTAAATAAAGAAGGTACTCCTTATCAATATGTTGCCATTCGTAGGGACATAACAGAGCAAAAAAAGGTTCAGCACCAATTGGAAGAGTCTGTCCGTGAAGTGAGTGATATTACTTATGCATTAGAGCAATCGAGTATTATTGCATTTACAGACAAACGAGGGATTATTACAAATGTCAACTCAAAATTCTGTGAGATATCTGGCTATAGCAGAGAGGAACTAATTGGAAAAACACACCGTATCGTAAATTCAGGGTACCATTCTAAAGAGTTTTTCCGAAATGTTTGGCAAACAATTGGGAAAGGGGATATCTGGAAAGGGGAAATTAGAAATAAAAGAAAAGATGGTTCTTATTACTGGGTAGATACTACCATTGTCCCTTATTTAGATAAAAACAATAAACCTTACCAATATTTAGCGATAAGAAATGATATAACAGAAAAGAAGAGAACGGAAGATATTCTTCATCGACAAGATAAATTAGCAGCTGTAGGGCAGTTAGCTGCTGGCGTTGCACATGAAATTCGAAATCCACTAACATCTATTAAAGGGTATGCTGAATTTCTAAGCATGGATGAAACCGCAAAGGATAGACAGGAATACTTTGATATTATTTTAGAGGAGATCGAAAGGGTAAACTCAATAGTAGAAGAATTTATGCTTTTATCGAAGCCGACAGTTTCTGTATTAGAAAAGAAGCCATTACTCCCAATCATGGATAATGTCGTTTCCATTTTAGATTACCAGCTTCGGAAAAATAAAATTCAATTACATCGCTCCTATGAAAATCCAAATTTTTTCGTAGAATGTGATGAGAATAAATTAAAGCAAGTATTCTTGAATTTTATTAAAAACGCTGTAGAAGCAATGCCAAATGGTGGTTTCATCGAAATAATCGTGAAAAAAGAGAATGACAGCATTAGCATTGTCATTAAAGATAGCGGGATTGGTATGTCAAAAGAACAATTAAAGAAATTGGGCGAGCCATTTTTCACGACAAAAAAGGACGGAAACGGGCTAGGCTTAATGGTAAGCTTTAAAATCATTGAAAATTTAAATGGCAAAGTATATATAGAAAGCGAACTAGGAAAAGGGACAAGCTTCCATATCACTTTACCAGCAGTAGACTAAGATTATGCGAAACATCCATGAGCAGGGATAGTCTTCCATCACCTGCTCTTTGTAAGTTAAACCATTCGGAACTATTTGGGACAGAATAGCAAGGTAAATAAGCAAATAAACAGTGGGTAAAAAGGAAAAAGTGGCTAGAAGGGGACAATGCATACTACGATAATAGGCAGTTAGCCGTGAGAGACAAAATATTAAAAATTATATTATATTCAAACAGAGGTTAATTAATTCATTATTCTGACGATTCGTATTGTGATTGTTAATTGATTGTCATATAAGTAATCGAATTAACAACTCCCTGTTCTTTTTTTTGAGCTTTTTCATGTTAAGATTATACCGTTAGCTCAACTAGAGCTTTTTCGAGGAGGTATAAAAATGAAAAAGATTTTTTCTATTGTAACTTGTGCATCATTACTGACAACAGCTGCTCCGTTTGTTGGTGCGGAAGAAATCAAAGTAGAAAAAGGAGATACCCTTTGGTCCATTTCACAAAAGAAGAATGTTAGTGTTACAGATATAAAAAAATGGAATAACTTAAAAAGTGATCTCATCAAAGTCAACGAAACATTAATACTTCAAAAAGTGAAGAATTATAAAGTTAAAGCAGGAGATAATCTTTGGAAGATTTCTCAAAAATATAATACAACCGTTGAACAAATTAAGAGCTGGAATAAACTTAAAAGCGATACAATACATAAAGGTGACGTATTGATTGTTTCAAAAAGTAAAGTTTCAAAGGAAAGTGAAACAAAAACAGCTGCCCAAACTGTAAACAATACAGTAAAGACAAAGAATACGGTAAATACGGTAAAGGCTGAAAAGACAGAAAAAACAAATACTGATGCAAGCTCAAAAGAAATTACTGTAACTGCTACCGCTTATACAGCAGATTGTAATGGTTGTTCTGGTATAACAGCTACAGGTATAAATTTAAAAGATAATCCCAATAAAAAGGTTATATCCGTTGACCCTAACGTAATCCCACTTGGTTCTAAAGTATATGTTGAAGGGTATGGTACAGCAATCGCTGGTGATACTGGCGGTGCGATAAAAGGAAATAAAATCGATGTCCATGTCGCAAGCACATCTGAAGCATTAAATTGGGGAAGAAAACAAGTATCTGTAAAAATTCTTGACTAAAAATATGCTGGGCATAACTAATTCAGCCAAAAGAAAAAAGCCAAACAATCATCCTTTCGTGTGATTGTTTGGCTTTTTAATTAGCTTATTAATGACTGTTTTCAGTTGTTATTAGCCGTAGTCATCACTAGATAGTGGGCGCTTAAAAAATATAAACCATAAAATGAAATGAGGATTAATTTATTTGGTGGCTAAACAACCATCAATAGCTAACAATTTTTTTGCCTCATCCTTAAACGCTCATTAAGTCGTCTGAATACGAAAACACAACTTTATAGTATTTATTTATTCATTGTTTCATCCTTTTCTGAATGAAGAAAGAAGCGTTGGATTGGTTGTGCAATGCTTTTCACATTGTTTTCAATTTTTTCGGCTAAAAAATGAACCCTTTCAAACAGAATTTCCTTCATATGTTCTATTTGTCGACTCAGCCTATTTACATTACCATTTGTTTCTTCGATGTTTTCAATAATCGTTTTGTGAAAGATTTCTTGGATATCCAGCTTTTCCGATATGTTATGATAGCTCGACTCTGTTTCATCCAATTTCGTTTTCATATCAGTAGCAAGATCATTAAATTCATCCATTTTCTTAGCAATTAAGGAAATGTCTTGTTCCTGAAATGTTAACTGGTCAAATAAAGCAGTGTTGCGAAGTGATTCTTCGTTTATTATTTCTTTTTGTTCTTTGGATAGTGTTACAAGGGAAGCTAATTGCTCTTCAATTTTTGCTGTATCCTCATCTAATACAGCAAGTTTTGTTAATAGGTCCTTAGTTACCGAATCATTTAACTGCAATTTGGAATCAATTGCATTGATTTGCTTAAAATGCTTTTCCTGCTTTTCCAGAGACTCTTCCTGAAATTTCGTTACTAAAGTGGCTAAATATTCATTTTGAAGTTTTTGAGTTAATAAGTAATCTTGTAAATAATTTTGTTGAAAATGTGATTGATTATTTAAAGATTCTGCAGGAAGTTTTGGAAGATAGACCTTTGAGTTCGGGGGGATTTGGTCATTTATGGGCATTTTACTCCTCCTTTCATCCTTCTTTATCCTATTTAGATGAAGGAAAAAGGGTGCAGACTAAAATTAGTTTTAAACATAGAAGAAAATAGAAAACATCTACTTGGAATAAACGTTTTGGATCTGTAAATACTTTCTATTTTCTTCTACTATCATTACATAAAAGGAGGGAGCCCTTTACTTATTTCCGTTAATATTGATGTAATGGAGGCGATATCTTGATCGTCAATATTAAACGTTTGCCTAATCTTATTTTCTAAATCTTTACTAACTCTTCGTTTTCCGACTTCCACCAAGGCAATTAATGCGAAACTACAATTTAAAACGCGGGCAAAGTCTCTTTGGGTCATTTCATAATTTTTTCTGATAAATTTAATGATTTCTTTATTCATAGTCCACCTCATTTAATTAAATAAAAAGTATAAATAAGAAAGACGAAAAGAAGAATATATTAATGCAAGATACGTGCATTATAGATGATAATGAAGAAAATGTAAATATATTAAGCTAGTAAAATAGATTGTTTATGAAAAAGGACGGATAAAAATATACAAATAACGAATAATTTAGAAAATTTGTTTAAATCGACTAAATTTATTTGTTTTTATTATATAATTAATCCAATGACATATAAAAATATAGCAATTAATATGATGTAATAACATGATATGTGATAAAAAGTAACACCGAGATATTAAAAAACTTACTATTGGAGGAATGTCGATGTCTTCCGATCATTATTCTGTTATTGATTCTGTCAGTAATAAGAAGAATCAAGGGTATTTGGCTACAATCGTTAAGGTAGAAGGTTCAGCCTATCGTAAAGAAGGCACAATGATGTTTATTTCGGATAAAGGTATGGAGAAAGGCTTGCTTAGCGGTGGATGTGTTGAGGAGGATTTACTTGCTAGGATTGACATGCAAAAATATGCTGAACCATTTCTGATGGAATACGATTTACGCTCTGAAGATGATTTATCTTGGGGGCAAGGTGTCGGCTGTGATGGGAAAATTTATATTATGGTAGAGCCGGTTACTATGGAAACAAGACAAATTTTTCAAAAAATACAGCACCATTTAAATAATGGCGAAAATGTAGAACTTATTAAAAAATTTAATCAATTAAATAAACAGATGGAAAATAAGATAAGTGTTGAAGCAAAAAAGGAGTATCCAAATGGAACATCCTTTATCTCAGAATTCATATGCTCTCCTAGTGACATGATTTCATTCACTCAATCATTCGAGCCTCAGCCCAAATTAATCCTATATGGAGCGGGACCAGATGCAAAGCCCGTTGTGCATTTTGCTAGTAAAGCAGGATTTTATGTCATTTTAGCAGATTGGCGACAAAGCTATTGTAAGAAAGAGAATATTCCATATGCCAAAGAATATATTATTGGCTCGCCAACGGAAGTAATGGAAGCAATAAACCCCACAGAAAATGATTATGTTCTTACAATGACGCATAGCTTTATGAAGGATCAAGAAATAGTCGATTACTTCCAAGCTAGAAAGACAAAGTACTTAGGCCTCCTTGGATCCAAAAAAAGGTCGGAAAGATTATTAGCTGGAAAAAAGGATAAAGACTGGATTCGTTATCCAGTTGGTTTGGCTATACATTCAGAAAGTCCGGAAGAAATTGCGATTAGTATTGTAGCGGAATTAATTCAGCTGAAAAATACGAAAAAGTCTGAAGCAATGGTTAAGCAATGATTACAGCGATCTATTTGGCTGCTGGGAAGAGCAGTAGGATGGGAGAACATAAATTATCGCTAACCCTCGGGCAGAATACGATTGGTAATGCAGCTTTATCCGAATTATTAGCCGCTTCTTTTATTGATTATTCCTTAGTCATTGTTCAACCAGATGACACTTTAGATTGGATATCTCTAGAAAATAAAAATCAACTATTCGGAAAAAAAGGGGAAATTATTAGATGCAAAGAGGCTGATCTAGGGCAATCTTATTCTTTAAAGGCTGGATTTGCGGCTGCAGTAGAAAGAAAGTCTGATAAAATCCTTGTATGCTTAGCAGATCAGCCGTTTGTGACTGCAAATATGTTAAGCAAACTAGTAAAAATCAATTTAAAACCACCAGAAGAATATGTGGCAAGCATGTATAATGGAGTAATAATGCCTCCAATTTTATTCCATCCAAATGTATATGAAAATATAAAACCATTAAAAGGAGATTGGGGAGCTAGAAAACTATTAAACAATGGAGCACTGCAAGGGAAAAAGATTGAATTTTCAGAAGAAATATATTTTATCGATATAGATACAAAAAGCGATTATGAAAAAGCGCTAGCAAGGAGGGAACAAGATGAAAATATCTGCCGAAACGTATCCAACTTCAGTCGAGATACCTAACAATTTATCTGACATTCAGAATTTAATTGTCCAACATAATACGATTATTTCTGGTGGAACTATTCTCCAAATTAATTGGGAAGCTGGTGTAGAAAAACCAAAACATCTAATAAGCACAGAGAAATTGCCAGAATTAAAAGGAATAGAAGAAGTCCAATTGGATGGACAGTTATACTTGAGAATTGGTGCAGCTATGACCATCTCTGATTGCTTGAATAACTCATTTGTTCGAAATAATGCTTCTATTCTTGCAGAAGCTTGTGAAAAGATAGCCGCTCCTGCAGTGCGTAACAGAGGAACAATCGGTGGCAATATTTGTAGCAAAATTGGAGATACGATACCGGTTTTATTGGTTTTAGAGGCACAATTATCCTTTTACAATGGCGAACAGGAAAAGATGATTTCTTTAAGAAAATGGCTCGCAAAACCAACTCCTCCATCATCTGAATTATTAACAAATATTTTTATTCCAATCATTAATGCACAAAATTACTCCTTCTTTAAAAAAATTGGCAGACGAGAAACCTTTACTGCAGCTATTATTTCTGTTGCAGGATATCTAGAGTATGAAGAATACAACATAAAAGCAAAGCTATCAATAGGCGGAGGCGCACATCTCCCTTGTCGACTTACTTTAGCGGAAGAAGAGCTTAATAAAGGAATGAAAGAGATTGATTGGTCATGTTTATATAAAAAGATTCAAGATGATTTTTCATCCTATACTGATCCCTTTGTAACAGCAGACTATCGTAAAAAAGTTGCAGCAAACCTATTTCTTGCAACTATAAAAGATTTTGTTAAAAAGCAAAGAAAGGAGTAATTTTATGGTTCTTGATATAACTAGCGCAGGCGCAAGATGGAAAATTCGCCGAGATGGTGCACCTAAAGTAACTGGGGAACTTAAGTATCTAACAGATATGAGTTTTCCGCAAATGCTATATGGGACAGTGCTAAGAAGTGAGCATCCACATGCGAAAATTGTATCGATTGATACAGGAGAAGCTGAATTACTTCCTGGTGTTGCAGCTGTAATTACACATAAGGATGTCCCAGGCTTAAATGGCTTCGGAATTGTCATACAAGATCAACCAGTCTTATGTGAGGACAGAGTGAGGTATGTGGGTGATGCTATTGCAGCAGTGGCCGCCGAAACAAAAGAAATTGCAGAAAAGGCAATCTCCTTAATTAAAGTTAAGTATAGTCCGTTACAACCTGTTACAGATCCGGAAATTGCTTTGACGGAATCTTCTATAAAGTTACATAAAGATGGTAATCTCCTTCACAAGGCTGCTTTTAGAAAGGGAGAAACGACAATAGAGGACATATTTAATGAGTGTGAATTCCTTATAGAAGAAACATATCATACACCAAGGCAAATGCATACATATATGGAAACAGAAGGAGGGGTAGCAGTTCCAAATGACGATGGCGGAATAACTGTATATGCTCCAACGCAGCATGGTTTTAAAGATCAATTACAGCTTTCTAGAATTCTAGGGATGGAACCTGAAAAAATCCGCATCATTTCAAGTCCGATTGGAGGGTCATTTGGAGGCAAGGATGAACTGAACATTCAGCCGTATATTAGTATCTTATCCTTAAAAACGAAGCGACCAGTAAAGATTCATCAATCTAGAAGAGTTTCTATAAAAGCTGGCTTAAAAAGGCATCCAATGAAAATTGAGATGAAAACAGGAACAAATAAAGCAGGAAAACTACTTGCACATCAGGTGAAAATCATTGCGGACACAGGTGCTTATGCTACATTAGGTCCTGCTGTACTTGATTTTGCTGTAGAGCATAGTGCTGGTCCCTACCGTATCGAGAATATAGATGTAAAGGGTTATTCTGTTTATACAAATAACGGTGTGGCAGGTGAATTTAGAGGATTTGGCGGAAATCAAATCACCTTTGCCCTAGAAACACAGATAGAGCGCTTAGCAGAAAAAATCGGAATATCCTCAACAGAATTGCGCATAAAAAACTTGCGGCAAACAGATGATCCCGGACCTGTTGAACAGCCGATAGTTCCTACTGACGGAGCACATGCAGTTCTTACAGAAATCATCAAATCACCCATTCTTCAAAAGAATGAAGAATGGCAATCTTTGAGTGACTGGAAGCTAAAAGGGAAGGGATATAGCATCACAATGCACGGGGGAGGACTTGGTTATGGTAGACCAGACCCATCTGGTGCTTGCATATCCCTAAATAAAGAGGGGAGATTAGAGGTTTCCTTTGGTTTTGAGGAATGTGGGCAAGGATTAATTCCAACAATTGATATGATCATGACTGAAACATTTAACTGTGACACAAATGATGTAGAAATAATCATTGGAGATACCGCAAAAGTGCCTCATTCCGGATCATCGACAGCATCTAGAGCGACAAATATGGTATGGCTAGGTGTAAATAAATTAAAAACTCCTTTTATAGAAAAAATACTTACTGCTGCTGGAAAACAAACGAATGCACCGATTAAGAATCTTAGCCTTGGCAAAAGAGGAATTTGGCTGAGTGAAGAAAATAAGGAAGCCCAGCTGTTATTGACCTATAAAGAATTGGCAACATCTCTTGAAGAGCTTCCATCTGTTACTACTAGCTATCATTTTCCAACTACTCCCCATTCCATTGATGGAGGACATTTTTTATATACATTTGCAGGTGTAGCAGTAGAAGTTGAGGTAGAAGTTTTAACAGGGAGAGTAAAGGTCGTAAAAATGGACCATGTCATTTCAGCAGGCCCGGTTGTAAATCCGATGGGCTATTTAGGCCAGATTGAAGGCGGTGCTAATATGGGATTAGGCTTTACGCTTATGGAAGACGCTGTTATGGAAAATGGCCGCTATATGACAGAAAACCTTGATACTTATTTGATTCCGACTATATTAGATATTCCAAAAGAAACCAATGTTTTTGCAATGGAAGACTTAGTTAGTGGTGATATATATGGACCAAGAGGAGTAGGAGAAATTGGTACTGTTGCAGTTGCGCCAGCGATTGTTTCCGCGATTCATGATGCTACTGGAATTTGGCTGAATAAGCTGCCGGTTCAATCAGAGATGATTTTGAAAGAGATTAACATAGAATATTAACGAAATAGGAGGAGTGTAATGGAAAGCAAAAAGGTAATAGAAAGAGTAACACGCTTTAAAGTCAACGGAAAACAACAAGAACTATCACTCTCTCCAACGTCTCGTCTAGTCGATATTGTTCGAGATTCTTTATCTCTGACAGGAACGAAAATAGCTTGTGAGGTAGGAAGATGTGGAGCATGTTCTGTCATTATGAATGGAAAATTGGTGAACTCCTGTTTAATCATGGCATATCAAATAGAGGATGCAGAGATTTTTACGATTGAAAGTTTAGCAGAAGAGAAACTTCATCCAATTCAAGAGGCATTTTTGCAGGCAGGGGCTCTTCAATGTGGATATTGTACCCCAGGTATGGTTATAGCTTTAAAAGCTTTGCTTGATGACAAGGAACAACCAACTAAAAAAGAAGTGCTAACAGCATTATCTGGTAATCTATGTCGGTGCACAGGCTATGAAGGGATTTTACGGGCAGTCGACCTTTTAACACAAAAAGATTAATCAAGCCTATACGGAAGGAATGAGGATATGTATTCGATAGAAGAAATCAATGGAATGAATCGACAAGAGTTTATAGAAAAAATCGGTTGGGTATTTGAGTATAGTCCTTGGATTGCCAATAAGACATGGGATTATCACCCCTTTCCCAGTCTACAAGTACTCTACCAATTGATGGTACAGGCAGTAACAGAGGCTCCTATTGGAGATCAATTGGACTTAATTCGAGCACATCCTGATTTAGGAGGAAAGCTGAAAATGACGGATTCATCCGTAAAAGAGCAAAAAGGAGCTGGACTTGATGCACTTTCAGAAAAAGAATATCAGGAATTTGCAGCATTAAATAAAGCATATTCCGAAAAATTTGGCTTTCCATTTATATTAGCAGTAAAGGGACATACAAAGGACAGCATCTATAAAGCGATGAAGGACAGATTAAATCATTCAAAAGAGCAAGAATTTCAAACAGCCTTAACGCAAATATTTGCCATTTCGAAATTCCGATTAAATGATATCGTGAAACTAGAGACAAAAGGACAAGGTGCATAAATATGAAAACTGGAATCACAACTCATGTATTGGATGTAACACAAGGAAAACCAGGAGCATCAATAAAAGTAGAATTATGGAAATTAACAGATTCAGCTAGAAGTTTTATTTCAAAGGGAATAACCAATGAGGATGGCAGAGTAGATACTATATTATTAGAGAAAGTGGATAACGGAGAATATGAATTAGTATTTTTTGTAAAAGAATACTTTCAAAGATTAGAAGTGAAAAACAACTTTTTAACGACAATCCCTATTCGTTTTTATACAGACGAAACACAAAAGCATTATCATATTCCTTTATTATTATCTGGTTGGGGATATCAGACATATCGAGGGAGCTGAAGCATTTTGAGTGAATTTGATTTAGTAATTAAAAATGGAATCATTGTTAATGAGGAGAAATTATCAAAAGCAGACGTCTTGATAAAAGATGGGAAAATAGTAGATATAGGATTACATATCAAGGAAACTAAAGCAAAACAAATCATTGATGCAGAAGGCTTATATTTGTTTCCTGGTATTATTGATTCACATGTGCATTTTAATGAGCCAGGAAGAAGTGAGTGGGAAGGATTGGAAACCGGTAGTAAAAGCTTAGCTGCTGGCGGCGCAACATTATTCTTTGATATGCCGTTAAACAGTCATCCACCAACAACATCAGAACAAGCATTTCATCTAAAGAATGGGTTGGCCAAAGAAAAATCAGTGATTGATTATCGGTTATGGGGCGGAGTTGTACCTGGTAATCTAGATGAACTAGAAAAGCTATTGCAATGTGGAGTAATTGGCTTTAAAGCGTTTATGTCCAATAGCGGAATCGATGACTTTCAAAGTGCTGATGATCGCACACTTTTACAGGCGATGAAAAAAATAGCAGAATTACATAGTATTTTAGCTGTCCATGCGGAAAGTGATACGATTACAGAGTTTTTAGGAAAGGAGATTAATAGGGAAAGTGACCATATAGCATTAGCTTTTTCGAATGCTCGACCGATTTTTTCAGAAATAGAAGCAGTCCAACGTATCATTGCTTATGCAGAGGCAACGAAATGTAGGCTGCATATTGTTCATATCAGCAGCGCAGATGTTCTAGAGCCAATTTTAGCAGCAAAACGAAGAGGGCTTGATATAAGTGTGGAAACCTGTCCACACTACTTATCTTTAACAATGGATGACTTAGAGAAGCTAGGAGCAGCTGCAAAATGTGCACCACCATTACGGTCAAAGCAGGAAGTAGATAATCTTTGGGAGGCTATAAGAAAGGGAGAGATTGATGTAATTGGCTCTGATCACTCCCCATCTTTGCCCTCTATGAAAATGGGAAATCTTCTCGAAGCATGGGGAGGTATTTCAGGGTGTCAAACAACGCTTTCTGTGTTACTAGAAGAAGGATATTGGCAAAGAGGAATTCCGTTAGAAATGATTTCAAAAATTACAAGTACTAATCCTGCAAGACGCTTTGGTCTCTATCCAAATAAAGGAAGCATTCTGAAAGGATATGATGCTGATATAGCAATAGTGGATGTAAATGAAAAGTTTATCTTGAAAAAGGAAGATTTATATTACAAAAATAAAATTAGCCCTTATATCGGAAAGACATATAGAGGCAGAGTAAAAGCGACCATAAGTAGGGGAGAACTCATTTATTCTCATTTTTCTGACAGCAACAAAATGACCACATAAATCCATTTGCTACTTAATCAATTAAACTTTATAAGTGTAGGTAGAGAGTAATTATTTTCATAGAAAAGAAAAGCAACCTAAAAAAAGCATTGGAAATATTCCGATGCTTTTTTTTGTATGTCCATAAAAAGAATGGATGAGTTACATAAATATAGCGATTTCACTTTTGTTGAAAATACGAATTATTTATACAACCTAACTAAAATTGTTCGGAATTAGAGAAAAAAACCCTTGAATAGAGGATGATTTTACGTTATTATGCAGAATAAAGGAATAATTATTTTGTTTAGGGGGATTGGCATCGTGGTAGGAGCACCAAATACTTCACAAGCAAGAAAAATCATGTTATTAGGTTCTGGGGAATTAGGGAAAGAGGTCATTATTGAAGCACAGCGCTTAGGAGTGGAAACAATCGCTGTTGATCGCTATGACAACGCACCAGCAAGCCAAGTGGCACATCGTTCATATACAGTAGATATGCTAGATGGTGTCCAATTGAAACGGCTTATCGAAAAAGAAAAGCCTGATTATATTGTTCCTGAAATAGAGGCAATCGCGACTAGTACTCTATTAGATTTAGAAAATGAGGGCTATACGGTAGTTCCGACCGCAAACGCTAC
Source organism: Niallia sp. HCP3S3_B10 (assembly GCF_052064465.1). NCBI lineage: Bacteria > Bacillati > Bacillota > Bacilli > Caryophanales > Bacillaceae > Niallia > Niallia sp. HCP3S3_B10. Next base: position 29,118 of record NZ_JBQHVO010000036.1, read on the forward strand.
TTATTTAACGATGGATCGTGAAGGGATTAGAAGATTGGCAAGCGAAACACTAAAAATACCAACAGCAAAATATGCCTTCGCAAATGACATAAAAGAACTGGAAGAAGCAGTACATAAGATTGGATTTCCATGTGTAATTAAGCCTGTCATGAGTTCCTCTGGCAAAGGTCAAAGCATTTGCCAGAGTGCGGAAGATATCGAATCCTCTTGGAAAGAAGCGGTAGATGGCGGAAGAGGAAAGAAAACTCGTGTCATTGTAGAGGAATTTATTTCCTTTGAATCTGAGATAACTCTTTTAACAGTCCGTTCTGTTAGTGGCACAACCTACTGCCCTCCGATTGGTCACACACAAAAGGATGGCGATTATATTGAATCATGGCAGCCTCATTTTATGTCAGCTGACCAACTAGCACAGGCAGAGGAGGTAGCAAAGAAAATAACAGATAGTCTAGGAGGGTACGGACTATTTGGTGTGGAATTATTTTTAACAGCAAATGGCGTATATTTCAGTGAAGTATCACCAAGACCTCATGATACAGGGATGGTTACAATGATTACCCAAGACCTATCTGAATTTGCTTTGCACGTTAGAGCCATTCTTGGTTATCCCATTACTGGTGTAAAATTATATGCTGCTGGTGCTAGCAAGACTATAAAAGCAACAAAAGAAAGTGAAACTTACTTAATTACTGGTTTGAATGATGCATTGTCGGTCGAAAATACCCAAGTGCGTGTGTTTGGTAAGCCGAGAACAACAAAAGGAAGAAGAATGGCAGTTGTATTGCATACAAATGAAACGGTTGAATTAGCGATAAATGGGGTTAGAAAGGCGGCAGAACCGCTTGCTATTTCTTATAGTGAATAAAGCTATTATTGTTAATGGCTGTTTTCGCATAGTTTGTTGCTATCGCCCGCAGCCGGAATACCCTTCACATTCCGTTGGCCTTGCGCTTTAGCCGCTTCGTCGCTTCGCTCCTGCAGGGCCTTAGGACTGTCTCGCTAATCCCACAGGAGTCTAAGTATATTTCTTGCTGCTCTATTTTGGCAACTAATTCATATTTTCTATTAAAAAAACAACAATCTTTTGGAAAACAGCTTTGTTAAAAGTTAAGAACGCTAAATAATATAATAGGGGTATGGTTTATATGAAAACAAAAAATCGTTGGTTAATTGCATTATCTGCAGTTGGGATTCATATTTCAATCGGGTCTGTATACGCTTGGAGTGTTTTTACAAAGCCGCTTGAAGCTCAATTTAACTGGAGTTTAACAAATATTTCATGGACATTTAGTATCGCTATCTTATTTTTAGGATTATCCGCAGCTTTTCTCGGTCACTTTGTCGAAAAATATGGTCCTCGTGCTGCTGGCAGACTTTCTGCCTTCATGTTTGGGATAGGGATGGCTGGTGCTGGATTTGCAACAAGCATTGAATCTTTACCATTACTCTATATCACTTACGGTATGTTTGGCGGAATTGGTTTAGGTGTTGGCTATATTACTCCTGTATCAACATTGGTTAAATGGTTTCCGGATCGTAGAGGTTTAGCAACAGGATTAGCGATAATGGGATTTGGCTTTGCTTCGATGATTAGTAGTCCGGTAATGAATCATTTGATTAATTCGGTTGGGATATCTAATACCTTTTATATTCTTGCAGCAGTATATTTTGTTGTTATTCTTTGTTCCGCACAATATTTAGAAGCACCACCAAAAGGATATATGCCAAAAGGGTTTAAGCAATCTGTGGAAGCTGGCCACATGAAAGTAAGAGAAGATTTGTCACAGTTAACAGCAAATGAAGCAGTAAAAACGAAACGGTTTTGGGCATTATGGATTATGTTATTTATCAATATTACATGTGGGATTGCCATTCTCGCTGTTGCCTCTCCAATGGGCCAAGAATTAGCAGGAATGTCTGTAGCTGGAGCTGCAACACTTGTTGGTATTATGGGCGTTTTCAATGGTGCAGGAAGAATTGCTTGGGCTGCTATTTCTGATTATATTGGAAGACCAAATGTATATACATTATTTTTTGCAATACAAGTAGTAGCATTCTTTGCTCTTCCTCATTTGCATCATTACATTGCTTTTTCAATCATTATATTTATCATTATGTCTTGTTACGGTGGAGGATTTGCTTCTATACCAGCCTATATTGGCGACTTATTTGGTACAAAACAACTTGGCGCTATTCACGGATACATTCTTACAGCTTGGTCCGCTGCCGGTGTTGCTGGTCCTAGCATCGTATCATGGATTCGTGATACGACAGGTAGCTATCAAGGAACACTGCTTGTATTTTCTTGTATGTTTATTGTATCACTGGCAGTGTCATTATTAATTCGTCTTGATATTCGCAGATTGAAAGAAATAAATAATACTGTAAGTGAAAGCAATAGCTTTTAAATAGAACCATTTAAAAAGGATTAGATTCGTTTGATAAGATTATTTGTCTTGTCACGCATCCAATCCTTTTTTTCGAAACTAAGCCTTTAAAAGCAATCCGAATAGTAGTATAGTAGGTTCATTAGTAGTTGTAACTTAATAGTTAGGGGAAATTAGAGAATGGAAAATTTTAATACCCAATTTTTGTATTCGGTTATTATCATCGCAATCGGTTATTTCTTTAAACAGAAAAATATTATTAAAGAAAAGGATGGAGAAGGATTAGCTCGGATTATCTTTAATATCACTTTACCTTGTTTAATTATCTCTACCTTACATAATGTTATTATTGAGAATTCCTTGCTTTTGTTAGTTTTCCTTGGCCTATTTTATGGAATAGTCATTAGTGTTTTCGGACTTTTTTTATTTCGAAAGGAAGAAAATAAGGAAAAAGGGATGTTAGGAATGCTCATCCCTGGATTTAATATTGGCATTTTTGCATATCCTTTAGTTCAAGGAATTTGGGGGACGGAAGGAATCAAGTATTTCGGCATGTTTGATATTGGCAATGCTATCGTTACTTTTGGGATTAGTTATTTAATTGGGAGTTATTATTCGAAAGAAGGAACAGTACTTAGTGCAAAGCATGTAGCAGGGCAGCTTTCAAAATCCATACCATTGATGACATATGTTTTTATTTTCATCATTAATATTACAGGTATCCACTTGCCTCATCAAATAATCGATGTAACGGGTACTATTTCGAAAGCAAATATGCCACTTTCATTATTATTGCTTGGCATCTATTTGAATTTCTCGATTGACAAGAAGTATTGGAAAGGAATTGGAAGAGTACTTGGGATTAGGTATGGTACCGGTCTCTTATTAGGATTTCTCGCTTTTTTTCTTTGGCCAGCTGAAGAAATGTTCCGCTACACAATATTAATCTGTTTAATCTTACCAATGGCATCTTGTGTGCTTCCATATAGCATAGAGTTTAAATATAACCAACGCTTTGTCGGCACTGCTGCAAATTTATCCATTGTGATTAGCTTTTTCTTAATATGGATGATTGGAAATTTAATTATTTAGTAGAGGGTAAATGGTAAATAGCTAGTTGATTAATTTCCTGAGACAGAAAACAGAAACTGAAAAATTGCGCAAAATGAGGTAGGAATCATATTATTTAGCAAGTGATAAATGCGAACGATTATACTAAATAAAGTATAGCTGTTCGCATTTTTTATCATTGTTAAAAAAGACGGTTTCAGGCACGTTTGTTGATCATTCTAGCATCCTGAATACACTTGCTTTCCGTGGGCCTCTTGCTGATCTTACAGGAGTTTATGCAAATTCAGGATGCTCCTTTTTTCCAACTAATTGATTTTTCTAGGAAAATCAATATTTTTAGGAAATAGCTTTTAAAACGAAGTGGATGGAGAGGAAAGCTAAGTGTCTATAGCTCAATGGTACGACTTAGTTTTTGTCCAATCCTCATTTTGTAAGGAAATTCTCTGTATAGTATGGCTGAGCATCGTTGTTAAAGGCAACTCCGACGCCTAAGGATGCAAAATCCTTTTGTAAGATATTTTCGCGATGCCCCATTGAATTCATTAAGCCTTCATGTGCAAAAACACTGCTGTTTTGGCCATAAGCTAAATTCTCGCCTGCCATACTGTAGTGTATTCCATCGTTAAGCATCCGATCAAATGGTGATTCGCCTTCAAGATTGGTATGGCTGAAATAATTATTTTCTGCCATGTCTAAACTGTGTTTGCGGGCTGTTTCTCTTACTGCTTCATCCCATGTTAAAGGATTTAAATTATTATTTACTCTACTTGCATTTGTTAAATCAAATAATTGATATTCAAAGCCTTCTTTGAGATTCTCAGTACCATCCACATAAAAATCTTTCCGATTATCTTCTAAGGAAGAGCTGATGATTTGAAGAGCGGTAACAGTGTTATTTTCATGTTTATCAAAAAAAACAGTGACATAGGAATCTTCGAGAGCAAACATTTCATAATCACGATCTTCAGCCATTTTATAAGAAACCAGTCCTTTTCTTAACTCTGTTAAAGGCTCACCCAATGTATCTAACACTTGTTCTTTCTTCGTTCCCTTTTTGATACCGTAACTAGAAGCAATTAAATCCTGATTTGTATATAGAGCCGCTACTTTATTATTGTCATCATAACCTATCATTACAAAGTTATGATAATTGTTATGATAAGTAATCCAAGAAATTCCGTATTCATTTTCCGTTACTCGTTGCGGAGCGCCAAGTGACTTTTCAACCTTTTGTTGCTCATCTCCAAGGGAAATATTATAGATAGAAAATGGATAGTCCTTTGGTGTTTCCAATACAGGTTTAGGAATATCTGCGGAATGTTTCTCCACATTCCAGTCTGGGAGAAAGTCCTGTGCGTCCTGAAAAATTGACTTTAGGCCATTTAATTCTCTTGTAAGTGTCTGAATAAAGGAAGTAATAGATTCTTGATTAATACTATTTTCTATTTCTTCAGAAACCGTATTTATCGCAGTATCTTCCCTCTCTTTAATAAAGAAATTATATGCCGCATATATGATAAGAAGGGTGAGTACCCATTTTAATAGTTTTGTCATTTGAATAACCTCCAGTTGTCTAACCAGTATAACCAAAGAGAAGACCATGCATAACGAATGAATCAAGTGAAAATGGATAAACTAAAGGTAGACAGCTAATTTCTAACGAATTAAACGAAAGAGAAACAGAGATAGCTCAATTCCTCTTAAAACTATATCCATTGTAATAGATAGTATTGATTATTATAACATGTTCTTATAATTTCTCGTTGTAATAAAGAATTTCATCATTTTGTCTATAAGGTGTAATCAATTTGTAAAGCAGGTTTATTATATGTAAACAGGGGTAAATGCTATAATAAATATAACCGTTTCCAGCTTGGAAATTATATTAGGCGTAATCTCTAGACAGAATTAAGACGGTTTTAAAGGAGGCAATCATGCATTTAATTAGAACCGACATTGACGAAATTTTAACAAACACAACTGATTTAGAGCAGGAAATATCCTCATGGAATTTAATCGACATAGAAATTGATGAACTTTTAGATGATACAAAGCATTGGAATTAATAGTGCAGCCAAATTTACATAATGTAGATTTGGTTGTTTTTTTATTGGCTTTTTTAATACAGCTATAAAATGATTTGTGGAAATTTTTTCAAAAAAGTTACTTATCATTTCCTTAGCTACGCAAAATAATTTCTAACTTTTTATCAAAATTACTTTCTCTATAGAAACTTTGCGTTATAATAAATAGAAATAATATTTATGATAAGGAGAATGGAACGTGACAGAACAAACAATCACTGTAACATTAGCAAAAGAAAAGAAACCAAAACCGGATCCAGCAACATTAGTATTTGGTAAAGTGTTTACTGACCATATGTTTATGATGGATTATTCAGTCGATAAAGGATGGCATGATGCACAAATTCTTCCATACCAACCGATTACTTTAGATCCTGCTTCTGTTATTTTCCACTACGGACAAGCAGTTTTCGAGGGGTTAAAAGCTTATTTAACGAAAGAAGGCAAAGTCCTTTTATTTAGACCAGAAAAAAATATGGAGCGTTTAAATAAATCAAATGACAGACTTTGTATACCTGAAATAGATGAAGAGTTTGCCTTAAATGCTTTAAAACAATTAATTAATATCGATAGAGAATGGATTCCAAATGGAGAAGGAACCTCTTTATACATAAGACCTTTCGTTATATCTACTCAGCCTTATTTAGGTGTAGCAGCATCTGTTAGCTATAAATTTATGATCATTTTATCACCAGTAGGTTCGTATTATAAAGAAGGCGTTAAACCAGTAAAAATCTTCGTTGAAAATGAATATGTACGTGCAGTTGCAGGTGGTACTGGGTCAGCAAAAACAGCTGGTAACTATGCAGCAAGCTTAAAAGCACAACAAATTGCTAATGAAAAAGGCTACTCTCAAGTTCTTTGGTTAGATGGAGTAGAAAAGAAATATATTGAAGAAGTTGGCGCAATGAACGTATTCTTCAAAATAAACGGAGAAGTAGTCACACCTCAGTTAAATGGAAGCATTTTAGAGGGGGTAACAAGAAGAAGTATTATGGAGCTTCTTCAGCATTGGAATATTCCTATTACAGAAAGAAAAATTTCGATTGCTGAAATTTTTGAAGCCCATAAAAACGGTCAATTAGAAGAAGCATTCGGTACAGGAACAGCTGCTGTTATCTCTCCAATTGGTGAATTCTTCTGGAACGAAGAAAAAATAATCATAAATAATGGAGAAACAGGAGAATTGGCATCGAATTTATATAAGATAATCACTGATATCCAAAATGGAAGACAAGAAGATCCATTCGGCTGGACAGTTGAAGTGAAATAATTCCTTTACAAGGAAAATAAAGGAGCATCTTAATGTCTAATAAAAGCCACACGCTAAATTTTGGCTGGAATTTAATAGCACATAAAGACTATAAATTATTCTCAAACCAAAATGAATATGTATTAATGGATTGGGATGGAGATGTTGTTTTGTGTGTTGCTGTTCAAGACCATGAGATAGAGGTCCTTCGTAGTAATTGGAATCTTCATTTTAAAGTGAACTTGGCTTTTAAAACGATAAAAGTTTTTAATGATCCAGACGAGGAAGAGTGAGTAACGAAATTAGTGGATATAAGTAATTGCTATGTTAAAAGGAGTATACCTATTCTGATTAGGTATACTCCTTTGTTATTTTTACTGAAAGATAAAATTATATCAAACAATATAATTACACTAACTTGGTAGTAACAGGGTCTAGAATAAAAGTATGGATAACTTTTGCAACACCATCGTTATTATTAGTATCTGTCACGTAATCAGCAAGCGCCTTTACATCATCAGGGGCATTTCCCATCGCAACACCAAGGCCAGCAAATTCAATCATCGCTACATCATTATAACTATCACCAATAGCAATGACTTCTTCTCTTGTAATGCCCAGTTTTTCAATGAGAATGGCGAGGCTTGTCCCTTTAGTAACTCCTAATTCCGTAAATTCAAGGAAAAATGGTTTAGAGCGCATGACACTTAAATGTTCTGCTAACTCTTGTTGTAGCTTTGCTTCTACTACTTTAAGATGCTCTTCTTCTTTCACCATTAATACCTTTACGACAGGAGAGGAAACAGTTTGTTTGAAATCGGAAACTGTCTTAATAGGTAAGCCGGTAATATCTGCTTCGATTTCAGTGAATGGATTATTCTGTTGTGTAATGATTTCATCCTCCATATAAGTATGAATCCACACATTTTCCCTTTGGCTTAAATCATAAAGATCATGAACGGTTTCTGGTGGTAATGTACTACTAAATAGTTCTTCTTTCGTTTTACAATTTGTTATTTTTGCACCATTAAAAGAAAGAATAAAACTCCCATATTCAGCAAGCCTCAACTCTTCTGCAGCATCTTCGATAGCATATGTTGGTCTTCCAGATGCAAGGACCACCTTAACGCCATTTTCTTGTGCTAGCATTAAAGCTTTTTTTGTTGCATCTGAGATAGTATGGTTATCTGTTAATAAAGTATCATCCATATCTAATACGATCATTTTATAACTCATTTTGAACTCCCCTTTCCTAACCTCTATCAAGAATACATGAAAAAGAGACAATAGCCTATACATAAATCCACTTTTTTATAAAAGTTTTAAAAGGAATAAATTTCCTCGAAAAAAAGTATTTGAATTATCAGAAAATTACTGCTATAATGTAAAAAAGAACAAGGGGTTGATTCAAATGGAAAAGTATTTATTAAATGCTCCAAAACAGTCTGTAGGAAATGTAGTTGATTCTTTATTCGCTGAAATGGTATTAGAAAAAGCCCTTTACGACTTTCGAAAAGCTGAGCTAAAAAAACAAATTGACAAAACATTAATTGCTGGTGACAAGGAACAATTTTATCGTTTAACAGAAGAGTTAAAGGAATTAACCGCATAATAATCGTAATAAATTATATTTGTAATAAACATAACAGCTATCCTAAATGGGATGCCTCACTGTATTTTCACTCTGAAAAATCAGTGAGGTTTTTCCCTGCAAAAAAAGGATAGCTTTTTGTATGGACATATAAAAATAAAAACTGCCAATAAACAAAAGTTTATCGGCAGTTAGGGACACTACAAATGTGTCCTACGTATTGAGGCAATAAACTACGCTCCACATAGCGCAATAATGTTCATTGACTTATTCAATATAGCTCATCGCTTGATTAATATAACATAGTTTCTAGAAGTTTGGCAAGCTATTTCTTATGGATTCTCTTCAAAGCTTTGTTATTTATTAGACAAATTCCGTTCAATCGACCTCCAATTATTACAAGTATTGAAAAAAAGTATTATGGAACAATAATGATAATTTTGGAAAACTCCCGTACAATTCGATAGAAGCGTTTATACTTTACATAATAGGATATGGCTAGGTATGATTTAAGCATAAACATATCTTTTCATTTCATGATAACAAGTGAAATATAGAAAACCAATGAATAGGAGGAAGTTTATGAATACATATAAAACAAGGGAAGAAGTTACAGATTTGGAAAAATGGAATTTGAGGGATATTTATAAAACAGAAGAAGATTGGGAAAACGATCTTCAATTATTGGAGAAAAAAATCGAGGAGCTTGCCACTTTCAATAGTAATATTTCAGACGGGGCAAGCTTATTAGCATATCTTACTTTATCAGAGGAAACTAGTTTTATCTATCGAAAAGTATATGCTTATGGAATGCTTCTATTAGACTTAGATACGCGTAATACCCATGCCCAAAGTCTAATTGAAAAAGCTCGCTATGTAGGGCAGAAATATAGTAGAGCTACCTCCTTTTTTATGCCTTTTTTATTGTCATTAGAAGAAAGCAAATTAAAAGCCTACATAAAAGCTGAGACAGGATTAGCTTATTTTGAAAAAGACTTATTAGAGTCTTTTCGCTATAAGAAGCATGTATTAAGCAAAGAAAAAGAAGAGATTTTGTCCGAACTAGGAGAAGCATTAGGTGTACCGAGCAATGTATTCGGAATGATAAATAATGCAGATATTACATTTGGAGAAGTAACAAATGAAGATGGAGAAAAAATTGAGCTAACAAGGGGAATGTATGCAAAAAGAATCGAAAGTGAAGATCGAAATGTACGGAAAGAAGCATACCTAGCCTATTATAAACCATATATAGGCATGAAAAATACGATTGCAACAACCTTTAGTGCTGCAGTGAAAAATAATGTAAAAACAGCAAAATTAAGAAATTATCCTTCTGCTTTAGAAAAAAGTTTGTTTGGAGACCAAGTCCCAGTAGAAGTGTATAATAATTTAATTGAGACTACAAGAAAGAACTTACCTTATATGGATGACTATATGAAGTTTCGCAAAAAGCGACTTCAGCTCAAAGAACTGCATGCCTATGATTTAAGTGTTCCATTAGTCGGAGAAGCAGCCAAAGAAGAGATTAGCTATGATGACGCATTTCAAATAATGGTGGATGCATTAAAACCATTAGGTGAAGAATATATCGCAGTGCTAAAAAGTTTTAAAGAAAAGCGTTACTTAGATGTACGGGAAACACCTGGGAAACGTTCAGGTGCTTATAATTTAGGATTATATGGTGTACATCCATTTATTCTGCTAAACCATCGGGACGATTTAGATAGCTTATTTACATTAGCTCATGAATGTGGACATGGGATGCATTCCTATTTTAGTAGTAAACATCAGCCACAAATAAGTGCAGGCTATAGCATTTTTGTTGCGGAAGTCGCTTCTACTGTGAATGAAGTATTGTTAATAAGACATTTATTAAAATTAGAGCAGGATCCATTAAAAAGAGAGCATTTACTGCACCATTTTATTGATAGTTTTAAAGGTACCTTCTTTACACAGGTAATGTTTAGCGAATTTGAAAAAACAGTGCATGAGCAAGCAGAAAACGGGCTTCCTCTCTCATTGGATTTTTTCAATTCAACTTATGAGGAATTATTTAAAGCATATAATGGCAGCGATTTAGTCATTGATGAGCAAGTGAAGTATGGATGGTCGAGAATTCCCCATTTTTATCGTCCTTTTTATGTTTATAAGTATGCAACTGGTTTTGCATCAGCGATAAATATAGCTGATAAATTAATTGTAGGAGAGAAAGGGGATGTAGAAAACTACTTAGACTTTTTAAAAAGTGGAAGTTCTGACTATCCACTCGAGCTTCTCAAAAAGGCTGGTGTCGATTTGACAACCCCAGAGCCTATCAATCACGCTTTATCTATTTTCCATTCCTTAGTGAAGGAAGTTTTAGAAAAATAAATAATGGGTAGGGAAGTAAGGGTCTAACTTTAACTAAAAGTTTGAGACCCTTATCCCATCCCATTATTGATATTTTTCTAAAATAGTGAAAAAGTCGATGACAAATCGACGAAAGGTTTGGACAGATGGTGGAGATTCCCGATTGCTCGGAACGATAATTCCGACAGTTCGATTAATTATCGGATCTTCAATTGGTATTTTCACCGTAAACTTTGGAACAGTATCATAAAAAGTGCTTTCTGGCAGTAGTGTTACACCCATACCAGCAGACACCAATCCTTTAATCGCATCTAAATCTTCGCCTTCCGCATTTATATTCGGTAAAAATCCTTCTTGTTTGCAAGCGTCAATAGCGATTTTTTGCAAAATATAGCCTTCCGGAAATAAAACAAATTCATCATTGCGTAAATCCCGTAAGCGAAGGGATCTTCTTTCGCTTAAAAAATGATTACTTGGTAGTAAAGCAAATATTTTTTCAGTGAACAATATGTTTCCTGTTAATAAAAAATCGTCTGTTGGTACTGGACCCAAGAAGGCTAAATCTAAGTCTCTATTTTTTACCCCTTCTGTTAAAAAATGATAGGATCCTTGCCGCAATTGGAATTTCACTTTTGGATGTTTTTCTTTGAAAGCAGAAATAACCGTTGGTAGTAAGTGGCTTGCAAGACTTGTTGGAAAGCCAATTTTTATAGAGCCTCTTTCTGGATCCAAGTAGGCATTTACTTGTTCAATGGCACGGTCAACCGATTTGACTATGGCAAGAGAATGGGTTAGAAATATCTTTCCAATGGAAGTCAGTTTCACGTTTCTACCCTCCCGCTCAAATAATTGCACACCTAACTCATCTTCTAAGTTAGCAATTTGACGACTAACAGCAGATTGGGCAACATGCAGATGTTCCGCAGCGGCTGATACATGTTCCCTTTCCGCTACTTCAATAAAATATTTTAGTTGTCTCAGTTCCATTTTTATCGACCTTCTTTTTAATTATCTCATTTTTAGATTGTTTCTATCTAAATGATATATTGTACATATGAATTTGTATAGTATAATTGAATTATCTGAATAAAAAAATTTGTTAGAAAATCTGACAGGGGTGGTTGAAATGACGTACAACCAAATGGAAAAAGCGCAGGGCTTATATAGACCGGAATTTGAACATGATGCATGTGGAATCGGACTGTACGCTCATATAAAAGGGGAAGCGACGCACGACATTGTCACAAAAGGATTAAGCATGCTTTGTAAATTAGATCACCGTGGTGGGCAAGGTAGTGATCCATTAACAGGAGACGGTGCTGGATTAATGGTACAAATTCCAGATGCCTTCTTTCGAAAAGAATTAACAGATATTAATCTACCAGAGAGTGGAAAATATGCAGTTGGAATGGTCTTTTTTTCAAAGGATGACCCAAATCGAAATCAAATTGAAACAAAGATTAACGAATATATTGAAGAGATAGGAGAAGTACTTCTTGGTTGGAGAACTGTCCCAACCGAATTCAGAAAAATCGGAAAAGTTGCACAAGAAAGTTGTCCGGTGATTCGTCAAGTATTCATTCAATCCAATCAATCAAATAAAGATAAGTTAACGTTTGAACGAAAATTATATATAATTAGAAAACTAGCAGAAAAGTGGGGAAGCGAGGAAGAAAAAGAATTTTACTTTGCGAGTCTCTCATCAAGCACAATCGTCTATAAAGGATTATTAACTTCCGATCAAGTGAAGAGCTTTTATTTAGATGTGCAAGACCCAGCATTTGTTTCAGCTTTCGCAATTGTACATTCTCGTTTCAGCACAAATACATTTCCTAGCTGGGAAAGAGCTCATCCAAATCGATATTTAATCCATAATGGAGAAATAAATACATTACGAGGCAACTTTAACTGGATGAAAGCAAGGGAGCAGCAATTTGCATCAGAGGTTTTTGGAGCTGATTTAGAAAAAGTGTTACCAATCTTAGATTCCAATGGTAGTGACTCGTCCGTATTTGATAATGCATTAGAATTCTTTATTCTATCTGGTCGCACGCCGGCTCATGCGGCAATGATGATGATTCCAGAGCCTTGGACCGAGAATCCGCATTTATCAAAACAAAAAAGAGATTTTTACGAATATCATAGTAGCTTAATGGAACCATGGGATGGTCCAATGGCGATTACTTTTACAGACGGTAAACAAATTGGCGCGATTCTTGATCGTAACGGCTTACGCCCAGCAAGATATTATGTCACGAAAGATGATTACATCATTTTCTCTTCAGAGGTTGGCGTTATTCCAGTTGAAGAAGAAAATATTCTTTATAAAGAGCGCTTAAGTCCTGGTAAAATGCTGTTGATTGATTTAGAAGAAGGACGCATTGTTTCCGATGAAGAGCTTAAAAACTCGATTGCTTCTGAGCATCCATATACAGAGTGGCTAGAGGAAGTTGTGCGCTTAGAGGAAAACATAGAAGAAAAGGCGGAGACATTTGCTGATTTACTTGCAAGGCAAAAAGCTTTCGGTTACACGTATGAAGATGTGCAAAAAAATCTAATTCCAGTTGTATTAGAAGGAAAAGACCCGATTGGATCAATGGGAAATGACACGCCGCTTGCTGTATTATCTAATAAGCCACAGTCATTATTTAATTATTTCAAACAATTATTTGCACAAGTAACCAATCCGCCGATTGATGCAATTCGCGAACAACTAGTAACCTCGACTCTTTCTTGGATAGGTGCAGAAGGTGATTTATTACATCCAGATGAAAGCAATTGTCATAGAATACAACTGAAAACACCGATTCTATCTAATGGCGATGTTGAACAATTACGCACCAATGCTAAACTTGAGTTTACAGCTAGAACAATAGATGCTTTATTTACAGATAATTTAGAGGAAAGTTTAAACAACCTTATGCAAAAGGCAGAAGAAGCTATCACACAAGGTGTATCATTGCTTATTTTATCTGATCGTGCAATGAATAGAGAAGAAAAAGCTATTCCTGTTCTACTTGCTGTTAGTGCTTTGCATCAAGATTTAATTAAAAAAGGACTTCGTACGAAGGCAAGTATTATTGTAGAGTCTGGCGAAGTTCGAGAAGTACACCATTTTGCGAGTCTAATTGGATTCGGTGCGGATGCTATTAATCCATATTTGGTATATGCGACATATAATCAAGCAGTAGAGGATGGCATCTTATCCCTTTCCTATGAAGAAATTGTAGCGCGATACAATACAGTAGTTACAGAAGGCGTAGTAAAAGTAATGTCTAAAATGGGTATTTCTACTGTACAAAGCTATCGTGGTGCACAAATTTTTGAAGCAGTCGGGATTGGCAAAGAAGTAATTGATCAATACTTTACTGGCACTGTTTCTCAGCTAGGTGGTATCGGATTAGATATTATTGCGGAAGAAGCAACAAAAAGGCATTTATTAGGCTATCAAGAATCAATCGATGAAACATTAGATTCTGGAAGTGATTTCCAATGGAGAAAAGGCGGGGAACACCATGCTTTTAATCCAAAAACAATCCATACGTTACAGTGGGCATGTCGACAAGGTGACTACGGATTATTTAAACAATTTTCTGAAGCGGCTAATGAGGAAAGCATGAGTTTCTTGCGTAATTTATTTGCTTTTGATCCATCAAGACGGCCGATTGATATTAATGAAGTGGAATCTGTTGATTCCATTGTTAAAAGATTTAAAACAGGAGCTATGTCATTTGGTTCTCTAAGTAAAGAAGCCCATGAAACATTGGCAATCGCGATGAACCGATTAGGTGCAAGCAGCAATAGTGGAGAAGGTGGAGAAGATCCATCCCGTTATACAATGGATGAAAATGGCGATAATCGGAGAAGCAATATTAAACAAATCGCCTCTGGTCGATTCGGAGTTAAAAGTCATTATTTAATCAATGCGAAAGAATTGCAGATTAAAATGGCCCAAGGTGCAAAGCCTGGTGAAGGCGGACAGTTGCCTGGAAATAAAGTATATCCATGGGTTGCAGAAGTACGTGGCTCAACGCCAGGTGTAGGATTAATTTCTCCTCCACCACACCATGATATCTATTCCATTGAAGATTTAGCACAGCTTATCCATGATCTTAAAAACGCGAATAGAGATGCACGCATTTCCGTTAAATTAGTTTCAAAAGGTGGAATTGGAACTATTGCAGCAGGTGTTGCCAAAGGTGCTGCCGATGTTATAGTAGTGAGTGGTTATGATGGGGGAACAGGAGCATCGCCTAAAACAAGTATTAAACATACTGGTCTTCCATGGGAGCTTGGTTTAGCAGAAGCCCATCAGACATTAATGTTGAACGGTTTACGAAGTCGAGTCGTCCTTGAAACAGATGGGAAGTTAATGACAGGAAAAGATGTTGTTCTTGCAGCCTTGATGGGAGCAGAAGAATTTGGTTTTGCAACAGCTCCGTTAATTGTAATGGGTTGTGTGATGATGCGTGCATGTCATTTAGATACTTGTCCAGTTGGAATTGCAACACAAAATCCAGAATTGCGATATAAATTTGCTGGAGATCCTAATCATATCGTAAACTTTATGCGCTTTGTTGCAGAAGAGGTACGTGAGCTAATGGCACAGTTAGGATTCCGCACAGTAGAAGAAATGGTCGGAAGAACAGATGTGCTTACTGTTAGCAAAGAAGCGAAAACGCATTGGAAAGCGAAGGACTTAGATTTATCTAAGCTATTATATAAAGTGGATGGTCCAAGAACATTCCAAACACCGCAAAATCACAAGATTGATGAAAGCTTAGACATACAGAAGATTCTACCAGCAGTTCAAAATGCGATAAAAAACAAGGAAACATTAGATTTACATTATACAATCCGAAACACAAATCGAGTTACAGGTACCATTGTAGGTAGCGAAATTTCAAGGCATTACGGAGAATCTGGATTACCAGAAAATACAATTAATCTTCATTTCACCGGATCAGCAGGTCAAAGCTTCGGCGCGTTTATCCCTAAAGGTATGAGTCTTTATTTAACAGGAGATGCGAATGACTACATCGGAAAAGGGCTATCCGGTGGGAGAATTGTTGCTAAAGCATCAGCGATAAATTCTTATACAGCAAAAGATAATGTTATTATTGGCAATGTAGCATTTTACGGTGCGACAGGTGGAGAAGCATTTATAAATGGAAAAGCAGGAGAGCGATTTGCCGTACGTAACAGTGGTGCAAATATTGTCGTAGAAGGCATTGGCGACCATGGCTTAGAATATATGACTGGTGGAGAAGTTGTTATTTTAGGAGATGTGGGTAAAAACTTTGCAGCTGGTATGTCTGGTGGCATAGCCTATGTATTATCGAAAGACGCAGACCAATTCAAAACATTATGCAATAAAGAAATGATTATTTTTGAAGCGCTAGAAGATCGAGCAGAAATAGAGAGAATACAAGGACTAATTGAAAAACATGTGGTAGAAACAGATAGCTTAGTAGGTCAACAAGTACTTGCTAATTGGGAAAATTATGTACAACAGTTTGTTAAAGTAATTCCGAAAGACTATAAACGAATGATTGCAAACATCCAAAAAGGACTAGAAAGTGGATTATCAGAAGAAGCAGCTTCCATGGAAGCATTTGAGAATAATTCCAAACAAGACAAAAAAAAACAATCAGATAAAATAACCGTATTAGTGCAGTAGAAAGGAGAGAACAGAATGGGTAAAGCAACTGGTTTCATGGAATTTAAACGGGAGGAAGCGGAAGAGAGAAATCCGCTTTCCCGCCTAAAAGATTATAAAAAATATTCTGCTCCTTTCGCTGATGAGGTACTAGAAAGACAAGGAGCAAGATGTATGGATTGTGCTACACCATTCTGCCATATTGGAATGGAAATTGCCGGAAGCACATCTGGCTGCCCGATCCATAACTTAATCCCTGAGTGGAATGACCTTGTATATAAAGGGAGATGGAAAGAAGCATTAGACAGATTATTAAAGACAAATAACTTTCCAGAATTCACTGGTAGTGCATGTCCAGCTCCATGTGAAGGTTCTTGTACAGTTGCAATCTCTGATCCAGCTGTTGCGATTAAGAATATCGAACGTACTATTATCGATAAGGGGTTTGCAAACGGGTGGATCCAACCACGAATTCCTCAAAAGAGAACAGGAAAAAAGATAGCCATCATTGGGTCTGGTCCAGCAGGACTTGCTAGTGCAGATCAATTAAATCAAGCTGGCCATTCTGTAACCGTTTATGAAAGAGCAGATAGACCAGGTGGGTTATTAATGTATGGTATTCCAAATATGAAAATAGAGAAAAAAGACGTAGAGCGTAGAATTAAGCTTCTTACCCAAGAAGGTATTGATTTTATTACCAATACAGAAGTAGGAAAAGATATAACTGCAAAAGAATTAAGAGAAAACTATGATGCTGTGATTCTTTGTACTGGTGCTCAAAAGCAAAGAGATTTAGTAATGGAAGGTAGAGATGCAGAAGGTGTGCACTTTGCTATGGACTATTTATCAGGTGTAACCAAAAGTTTGCTAGATTCTAATTTGAGAGATAGAAACTTTATTGATGCAGAAGGCAAGGATGTCATTGTTATTGGTGGGGGAGATACAGGAGCTGATTGTGTCGCAACAGCTCTTCGCCAAAACTGTAAAAGCGTCGTCCAATTTGGTAAACATCCTAAGCTTGGGCTAATGCGCACAAGTGATAATATGTGGCCAGCAGCACCAAATGTTTTTACATTAGAATATGCATACGAAGAAGCGGAACAGAAGTTTGGGGAAGATCCTAGACAGTATGGAATTCAGACGAAGAAGATGGTAAAAGACGATAATGGTAAATTAAAAGAATTACACACTGTATCAATGGAAAAAATAAAGCAAGAAGATGGGACATTTATTTTCAAAGAAATTCCCGGAACAGAAAAAGTATGGCCAGCACAGTTAGTTTTTATCGCAATTGGCTTTGAAGGTCCTGAACAGCCAGTATTAAAGCACTTTGGTATTGAAACAATGAATCGAAAAGTTGCTGCAGCATACGGTGATTTTGAAACAAATCTTGAAGGTGTTTTCGCAGCAGGTGATGCCCGCAGAGGACAAAGCTTAATTGTTTGGGCAATTAATGAAGGAAGAGAAGCAGCTAGAAAAGTAGATGAATACTTGATGGGTGCTTCGATTCTACCAACTGTTAATGCTTAAGAAAAAAGATGTGATAGAAAGCTCTATCACATCTTTTTTTTATCCTATGAATGAAATAAAAGATAATAATATACATATAATCTCTCTTCTTAGCTAGGCGTGCAATTTTTAATGATTGAATTATAGTCTTGTTAAAATGGAACTATTTTGAGCAAAATATATAAATTGAGTGGAAAATAGCCTTTATAAAAAACTTTCCCAGCTAGTAAATTTACGAGAATATCCCATTAAATTTTACGCATTCAAAATATTATAAAAATTTAAAAACAAAATATCATTAAAACAAATATAACTAAAACTTGGTTTCAAGTTTTCATCCTTATTTAGGTGTTTTTTATTATCATTTTATTAAAAATATAATATAATAGGAAAAATACTTTTTTAAAGGTGCGAGGAAGGAATGAAACATTAACCCATTTTGGGTGTTTTTTTATAAATGCAAAACAATGGACGCTAGATGGAAAAGTAATAGCTTTAGCCCATGTGTCATCGTAGCGAAAAAGGAGAATAGGTTTAATTAATAGCAACAGACCTGCACAAACATATTAAGTTATGGGTTCAAATAAAGAAAGGAAGTGTCGGAGATGAGAGATGTTAAACTTATCGATATTTATAACCACCATATTGCTCAAAAATATATTACACGTTCAGGTTTAGCTCATGCTCTGGCAGTTGCTTATCATGCTTTTGAAATGGCAAAAGAATCAAATGTCGATGTCGATAATGCAGCTAAAGCCGGATTTTTACATGACATGGGTCATTACACTTGGTATAAAGATGGGAAATGGGATTATAAATTATATAGACAAAATGACATTCATCCAATTAAAGGAGCAGAAAGAGCGCATAAGTTATTAATTCGTTTAGGTGAAAATCCTGTAAAAGCGAAAGAAATCGCATTAGCTGTCCTTTTTCATACCGATAGTTTTATTCCAGGAGGCTCCGTCATACTCTCTCCTTTACAAAAAATCGTAAAATTGGCAGATGAAAAGGATGAAGAGCCTGGAGGACATCATCACTATCGCACGATAACAAAGGAAAGAGCATTGAAAAGCTTAGAACGATTAGATACAAAAATAGATGCATATATAGAAAAACAGAAGGATAACTGCTAAAAAGAAGGATAGAAAAGGAGTACTCCATTTTCTATCCTTCTTTTTTTATAAGTGTTATAATTATACAATCGATTTTTTATAAAGGAATTAGTGGAATGACAAATATTATTAAGACGATTAAAGAATGGCAGCAAGCACTTCAAATAGAAATAAATCATTTAAAAAAATTCGGCCAATCTAAAGTGGCTTTATATAATGGAATACGATTAAATACAGAGAATGATTTTACTTATTATTTTGAAAGTATCGGCAATTTAAAAGTTCCTATTGGCTCAAATGTAATCCTTCACTGGGGATCTCTTGCAGTAAAAGGGCGAGTATTATCGGCAGATGGAAAGAGCCTTCTTGTCATTTTGGAAAAGATGATTGGCGAGTATATAGCTGAAGCCTATTTGTCCCATGATCCTTGGGAGCTTCTAGAACAGCTACAAATTCGCTTTGATTCGATTAAAAAGAATAAACGAAAGCTTAGCAGAATTGTAAAATTGATGCGTCCAAATGATGCAACAAAGCATCCTACAGAAGAGCTGAAAAATCATGTCCATGAGCTTTCATTAAGGTGTAAATATAATCCTGTCTCCTTTGTATGGGGACCACCGGGAACTGGGAAAACCTATACGCTAGCAAGAGTAGCATTACAACGTTATTGGAAAGGAAAAAGAATTCTTGTTCTAGCGCAAAGTAATCAAGCAGTGGATGTACTACTAACAGAAATAACTACAACCATTAAAGAAAAAGACCGTTTTAAACTGGGAGATATCCTACGATACGGGGGAAATAGCAGTAATGGCAATCTGGAACAAGAGCAAATTACTTCTAGCTCTTTGCTAGATAATAAAGATATGGATCTAGCAAAACAAAGGCAACAGTTTATCGAAGAAAAGCAAAAGCTTAAATCTGATCTTGCCAATGCATTTACAATTAGAGATTCTTCCCAGCTCTTAGAAATGGAAGAGAAACTGGCAAGTGTAATGGAAAAAATCCGCAAAAGAGAAGTACAGTTTGTACAAAAAGCGAAAATAGTCGGGACCACCTTAGCAAAGGCTGCGACAGACCCAGCTATTTATGAAGATGAGTATGATTTAGTTATCGTGGATGAAGCAAGCATGGCATATATCCCACAGGTGGCATTTTCCGCATCTCTTGCAAAGAGAATCATCATATGCGGTGACTTCAAGCAATTACCTCCAATTGCCTCGAGCCGCCATGCTATTGTAGACAGATGGTTAAAGGAAGATGTCTTCCATGCAACGGGAGTAGCTGATACAGTACATACTTCCTCCATGCATCCACAGCTTTTATTGTTAAATGAGCAAAGAAGAATGCATCCATCCATCTCTGAATTTACAAATAAATATATCTATCATTCATTAGTAGGAGATTATAAGAACGTCGAAAAAAAGAGGAAACCAATCGCTGCTCAATCGCCCTTTAAGGATAATGCCAGTGTGTTATTAGATTCTAGTCATTTTGGGTCCTATGCAACTTTTGAAAAAGCCTCTAAATCACGAATGAATTATATACATCTTTTACTTGCCTTACAAGTAATCCAAGAGTCTTTAAAGGAAAAAGAAGCAAGTATTGGCTATGTTACACCTTACAGGGCACAGGCGGAAATAATGGAAGCAATGGCAATCGAATTTTTCCCAGAAGCAATGGCTGATAAGCGTTTAATAGTAGCTACCGTTCATCGTTTTCAAGGGAGCGAAAGAGATGTTATTGTATTTGACAGTGTAGAAGCTCCTTCTTTTTCTCGTCCTGGAATGCTTTTAACTGGAAAAGAGAGTGAACGGCTTATCAATGTGGCAATTAGTAGAGCAAAAGGGAAATTTATTCATATTGCCAATAGAAGCTTTATCAAAACAATGATTGATCACCGCAAAACGATTCGTCAGCTTATCAATCACCAAGAACAAATTAATAAAGTTGTTACTAACCAACATATTGGCGAATGGATTAAGCAAAAGAATCCCAAACTTTATTGGACACATGGGCAAAGAATTGATTTATTAACAAAAGATTTGACTCGTTCACAAAAAGAGATATTCGTATCTATTCCCCATTCGAAGGAAACTTTAAATCAAGAATGGAAACATATTTTTTCTAAAGCGAAAATCGTTACTACACCTGAAATTCCCTTTCCTGTGGTAATTATCGATCATAAAGTTGTTTGGTTTGGCTTTCCGATAGAATTGGTCAATGGCAGTAAACCACCATCTTTAGCAATTCGCATCCATTCACCCTATCTAGCATCTTATCTTTTAAATTATTTTGCGTAAAAAGAGGCTGGGACATAAGCATTTCAACCAATAATAAACACGAATTTTTACGCGGCTAATCGCATGAATATTTGTGTTTATTATTTTGGAAAAAGGTTTAAAAACGAAGTGTAATGGAGCGGAGGACGCTCGACTCCTGCGGGAAATAGAGGAAAGGCTGAGACCCCGCAGCGTATGCGAGGAGACTCAGCTTCCTCCCCGCGGAAAGCGAGCGTCCGTAGCGCAATGGAACGACTTAGTTTTACACTTGACTATATTTAAAAACTTAGATCCATGAGAAAGTAGCTTTATTTAAGAGCAGAATTAGAGATTGTTCGTCTTTAAAAGTTAGTTATTTAGTTTTGTCCC
The DNA here is from genome assembly GCF_052064465.1 of Niallia sp. HCP3S3_B10. Lineage (NCBI taxonomy): Bacteria > Bacillati > Bacillota > Bacilli > Caryophanales > Bacillaceae > Niallia > Niallia sp. HCP3S3_B10. The sequence continues at coordinate 50,786 of NZ_JBQHVO010000036.1, forward strand.
AGCCCCTTTTTTCCTAAATAGGTTATTTATTGTATAAAAAGAAAGATTTCGCTAAAATGGGAAGGTAACGGAGTAAAGGAGGAGTCTCATAGTGCTAACAAAACGGACTGGATCGATAATGATTGTATTTTGTGCTTCCTTGCTATTATTGCTGACAGGATGTGGAACACAGGAGGATACCGCACCAAAAAATGAAGAGAATAAAGCAAAAAGTAACACTATATCTCCAGAGGATTACCCAATTGTAACCATTACAATGGAGGATGATTCCAAAATTGTAGCAGAATTATATCCTGATAAAGCGCCTAATACAGTGAATAACTTTATTTCATTAATCAATAAAGGCTTTTATGATGGATTGATTTTCCATCGAGTAATTCCTGATTTTATGATCCAAGGTGGAGATCCAAATGGAAATGGAACAGGTGATCCAGGGTATTCCATCAAAGGAGAATTTTCAGAGAATGGCTTTGAGAACGATTTAAAGCATGAAAGAGGCGTCCTTAGTATGGCAAGATCTCAAATGCCAGACTCAGCAGGCTCTCAATTCTTTATTATGGTAGCAGATGCCCCCCATTTGGATGGCCAATATGCACCATTTGGTAAGGTAATAGAAGGAATGGATGTAGTTGATAAGATTGTAGCAGCAGATAGAGATGAGCTGGACAAACCTCTAAAAGAGATAAAAATGAAAAAAGTTACAGTTGATACAAAAGGAATTGATTACGAGGAACCTGAAAAAGTAAAAGAATGAATCAGGAAATAAACGTTTTATTTTCTTTCTTAAGCAAAAGATGATATGATAAAAGCTGATTTTGAATTAAGGAGATGGTAAACATGGCAACAAAAGGATACATATTAATGCAAAATGGCGAAAACATCGAATTTGAATTATATCCAAATGAAGCTCCTGGAACAGTAGCTAACTTTGTAGAACTTATTAATAAAGGGTTCTATAACGGTCTAACATTCCACCGCGTCATTCCTGGTTTCGTGAGCCAAGGTGGAGATCCAAACGGTAATGGAACAGGTGGTCCTGGTTACACAATTAAATGTGAAACTGTTGGAAATCCTCATAAACACGTAGAAGGCTCACTTTCTATGGCACATGCAGGTCGTGACACAGGCGGCAGCCAATTCTTTATCGTTCACGAGCCTCAGCCACATTTAAATGGTGTTCACACTGTATTTGGACAAGTTACTTCTGGTATGTCTACAGTTAAAGCGATGAAAAATGGCGATGTAATGGAAAAAGTAGAAATCACTGAACAATAAAAGCAAAAAAGGCAGGCTGAGAAATTAGCTTGCTTTTTTTATCGTTTTTTTATTAATATAGATACTTTTCATTTATATATAGGGAGGTAGATTCTTTTGTTTAAAGATAAAGTTGTGATTGTTACAGGTGCTAGCAATGGAATCGGAAGTGCGATTGCAACAGCCTATATACAAGAAGGGGCATATGTTGTTCTAGCAGATATAGATGAATCTCAAGGAAATCAACTTCTTGAACAGCTTGATGCAAAAGAGAAAGCATTATTTATTAAAACAGATGTCCGAAACGAAGCGGAGATTATTCATTTGGTTCACATGACTAAAAATACATTTGGAAAAATTGATATTCTGATTAATAATGTAGGAAAAGGGATTTTTAAATCCTTCTACGAGTTATCAATCGAGGAATGGGATGATGTCCTAAATACGAATCTTAGAAGCGTATTTCTCTGTTCAAGAGAAGTGGCCAAAATCATGCGTGACCAAAAGAACGGTGGCTCCATTATTAATATGTCTTCTAGTAGAGCTTATATGTCTGAGCCAAATACAGAAAGCTATAGTGCAAGCAAAGGTGGCATTATGGCCATTACTCATGCATTAGCGAATAGTCTTGCAGAGGCACATATAACCGTAAATAGCATTTCACCAGGCTGGATTGAAACAAAAGACTATAATAATCTCGGTGAAATCGATCATGAACAACATTTATCAAAAAGAGTAGGGAAACCAGAGGATATATCAAGAGCCTGTCTCTTTTTAACAAACCCACAAAACGACTTTATCACTGGTACGAATTTAATGGTAGATGGCGGTATGACAGTAAAAATGATTTATGAAGAATAAACATTTCTCTTTTAGTGCTTTTCTAGTATGAGTAAAATGTTTGTGGGTAGAAAATAATTTACCCTCTGGTTTGGTTGGTGGTCGTTAGACCGCCAACCAAACGCAAGCGCGGTAGT